>JACDGA010000053.1 GCA_013815505.1 Acidimicrobiia bacterium | reverse complement strand
ACCGGTGTCGTCACATCGAAGTCACCGATGCGCCGCCACGGCTTGCCGCCGAAACCACCTGGAGCAGCAAACGCGAACCGACCCATGCCACCCTCACCGTACCGTGTCGTGCAGCGATGCCCCCGGCGCAGCGGGCGGCGCCAGACCCCACCGGCGGGCGGGTCTCGGCCGTAGCGTGGATGGCGCCATGATCACCCGTCCGCCAGCCGGCACGATCCCCGAAGAACCAGGCTCGTACCAGTTCAAGGACGCGCACGGCCGTGTGATCTACGTCGGCAAGGCGGCGAACCTCCGTCAGCGGCTGTCGAACTACTTCTCCGACCCTCGCTCGCTGCACCCACGGACCGCCCAGATGGTGGAGTCGGCGGAATCGGTCGACTGGACGATCGTGCGCAACGAGGTCGAGGCACTGATGCTCGAAAACGAGCTGATCAAGGCCCATCAGCCGCGATTCAACGTCCGCCTGCGCGACGACAAGAGCTTCCCGTTCCTGGCGCTCACCGTCGACGAGCAGTGGCCTCGGGCGATGGTGATGCGCGGCCGCAAGCGCAAGGGCACGCGCTACTTCGGTCCGTACGCACACGCCTACGCGATCCGCGAGACGCTCGACCTGTTGCTGCGCAGCTTCCCGATCCGCACATGCAGCCCGGCGAAGTTTCGCCAGCACGAGCTGCTCGGGCGGCCGTGCCTGCTCTACCACATCGAGAAGTGCGCCGGCCCGTGCGTTGGCAACATCGAGGAGATGCCCTACCGCCAGCTCGTCACCGAGCTCGGCAAGTTCCTCGATGGTGACACTGACGAGGTCGTGCGCCGTCTCGAGACCGACATGTCGACCGCCGCGGGCGCACTCGACTACGAGCGGGCAGCGAGGGTTCGCGATCGGTTGACAGCGGTGCGCAAGGCAGTCGAGAGCCAGCAGATGGTCGTCGAGGGACGCGAGGACCTCGATGCGATCGGCATCGCCGACGACGAGCTGGAGGCGTCGGTGCAGGTGTTCTTCGTGCGCAAAGGCCGCGTCGTCGGGCGCAAGGGCTTCGTGCTGGACAAGGTCGAGGCGCTGTCACCGGCAGGGCTCGTCGCGCGCGTCCTCGAGTCGCTGTACGGCGGCGACCCACCCCAGGGCGTCCCGAGGTCGGTCCTCGTCCCCGTCGATCCCGACGAGCGAGACGTCCACGAGGAGTGGCTCACCCGGCTGCGCGGCTCGAACGTGCAGATCCGGGTGCCCCAGCGCGGCGCGAAGCGGACGCTGCT
This sequence comes from Acidimicrobiia bacterium, assembly GCA_013815505.1. Taxonomy (GTDB): domain Bacteria; phylum Actinomycetota; class Acidimicrobiia; order Acidimicrobiales; family Ilumatobacteraceae; genus JACDHN01. The sequence continues at coordinate 7,874 of JACDGA010000053.1, read as the reverse complement.
CGGCACGGTCACGCACAACGCCGAGGAGTCGTTCACCCGTCACCGTCTGCGTCGCGCCAGCGATCACAACACGCGAAGCCGGGCATTGACCGAGCTGCAGAATCACCTCGAGCTGCCGCATGCACCGCTGCGGATCGAGTGCTACGACATGGCGCACCTCCAGGGCACCGACTACGTCGGCTCGATGGTCGTGCTCGAGGACGGGCTGCCCAACAAGCGCGAGTACCGCCGCTTCAAGGTGCACGTCCCCGGCAACGACGACTACGCGGCGATGGCGGAGGTGCTCACGCGACGCCTCACCGCCTACCTCGCCCAGCGCGATGCGCCTGCGCCAGAGCCGGGGGAGCGGCCGGGCAAGTTCGCCTACCCGCCGCAACTCCTCGTCGTCGACGGCGGAAAGGGCCAACTCGGTGTCGCCGAGCGAGTCGTGCGCGAGCTCGGCCTCGCCGACGAGATCCCCGTCGCCGGCCTCGCCAAGCGGTTCGAGGAGGTGTTCGTGCCCGGTCGGTCCGAGGCGGTCGAGATCCCCCGGGGGAGTGAGGCGCTGTTCATGCTTCAGCGCATCCGTGACGAGGCGCACCGCTTCGCCAACACGTTCCATCGCGAGCGCCGCAGCAAGCGGATGACGGCCTCCTCGCTCGACGGCATCGAGGGCCTGGGCGAGGTGCGCCGGACGCGTCTCGTGAAGACGCTCGGCGGCGTCAACGCCGTGAAGCGTGCGTCGCGCAAGGAGCTGCGGGCGCTCTCGTTCCTGCCCGATGCCGTCGCCGACGCGGTGTTCACGAAGTTCCGTGCCGACGCCGACGCCGACGCCGATGCCGGTGCGGAGGCGGAGGCGGAGGCGGCGTCGTGACGACCGAGTGGACGTGGGAGGACCACGCCGACTGGTGGATCGACCGCTTCACCGACGGCGTCGATCCCGAGTACGTCGAGCAGTTCGTGCCGATGGCGCTGTCCGAGCTCGCCGGTTTCGACCGCGTGCTCGACCTCGGGTGCGGCGAGGGCCAGATCGGGCGAGCGCTCGCAGGCTCGGGCGCCGATGTCGTCGGCGTCGACCCCACGGTCGGTCAGCTGCGTGTCGCGATCGAACGGGGCGGCGGACCGCGCTACGTGCGCGCCGTTTCATCGGCGCTCTCGTTCGCAGACGGGTCGTTCGATGCCGTCGTGGTGTGCCTGGTAATCGAGCACGTCGACGCGCTGGAGGAGACGCTCGGCGAGATCGCCCGGGTGCTGCGGCCGGGCGGTCGCCTCGCCTGGTTCCTCAACCATCCGCTCTTCCAGACCCCGGGTAGCGGCTGGATCGACGACCACATGGTGGATCCGCCCGAGCAGTATTGGCGGGTCGGCCGGTATCTCGACGAGGACGCCAACATCGAGCCGGTCGAGCCCGGTGTCCACATCCGGTTCGTCCACCGCTCGCTGTCGACGTACGTCAACGCGCTTGCCGATGCCGGACTGTTCATCGAGCGGATGGAGGAGCCGCCCCCGCCAGCCGGGTTCCTCGACCGTGCGCCCGAGTACCGCGAGGCGCAGTCCATCCCACGACTCTTGTACCTGCGCTGCGCCCGGCGCTAGACGTGACCGAGACGACCACGGGTGCGCTCGCGCCGACGCCACGTCAACGATTCCGCGCCGGCCTCCGAGCCGGCATCCCGTTCGGGCTCGCCGCCGGTGTGCTGTCGATCTCGTTCGCCGTCGTCGCGCTCGACGCAGGGTTGTCGCCGCTGGCGACGATCACGATGTCCGTCGTCGTGTTTGCCGGTTCGGCACAGTTCGCATCGGTCGCGATCTTCGGCGGGGGTGGCAGCCTCGCCGCTGCCATCGTCGCTGCGGCCCTGGCGCACTCGCGCTTCTTGCCCATGGGCGCGTCGATCGGTCCGTCGCTGCCCGGCGGGCCGCTGCGCCGGGCGCTGCAGGGCCAGACGGTGGTGGACTCGTCGTGGGCGCTGGCGGCACGTCCCGACGGCAGCTTCGATCGCTGGCTGCTCTTCGGCTCGACATTGCCGCAGTACGTGATGTGGCAGGTCGGCACGATCGCCGGGGCGTTCGCCGGTGACGTGATCGGCGACCCTGACCGGCTCGGACTCGACGCCGTCTTCCCGACGTTCTTCCTCGTGCTGCTGATCGGCGAGCTGCGCAACGGCCGAGCGAAGAGCGTCGCCCTCGCCGGCGCTGCGATCGCGCTCGTGCTGGTGCCGATCACGCCAATCGGTGTTCCTGTGCTCGTGGCGAGCCTCGCCGCGCTTGTAGGGCTCTCACGTCGCGCGCGCGAGGACTTCGAGCGCAGGGCGGCCGAGGTGGCGGCATGAGCGCGTCGACGGCGCTCATCGTCGGCGTCGCTCTCACGACGGCGGCGATGAAGGCAGCCGGACCGATGGCTGCTGGGGGGCGACGGTTGCCGACGGCTGCGTTGAGCGTGGTCGCGATGCTGGCACCGGCGTTGCTGGCTGCGCTCGTGGTCACGTCGGCGTTCGCCGACGGGACCGACCTCGCTGTCGGGGCCGACACTGCAGGCGTGGCGGCCGGTGGCGCAGCGGCGATGTGGGGCCGTTCGGTCATCGTGTGCGTCATCGTGGCGGCGGTCGTGTGCGCCGTGCTGCGCGCCGTGTGACGGATCGTCTTTGATGCCGTGTCCAGGGGGGATGCACTCGCTACGGTGGGAGCCGATGGCCGAGATCGTCTTGATCACGGGCCTCTCAGGGGCGGGACGATCCTCCGCTTCCGACGTCCTGGAGGACCTCGGCTGGAACGTCATCGACAACCTCCCGACCAACCTCGTCTCGAGAGTTGTCGAGCTGGTGCTGGCGCCGGGAAGCGCGATCGAACGACTCGCCGTCGTCGCCGGTCGCCAGCACGGCCAGGTGCTGGACGAGCTCAGCGCCATCCGTGAGGCAGGGCACCATGTGACCCTCATCGTGCTCGACGCCCGAACGGCGGCGGTCGTGAAGCGTTACGACGCGACTCGCCGTCGCCATCCGCTCGCTGACGAGGCTGGCGGTGTCATCGAAGCCATCGAGCTCGAGCGGTCGCGCCTGGAGCCGGTGCGCGAGGCCGCCGACATGGTCATCGACACCTCGGACATCAACATCCACGAGTTGCGCGAGCGCCTCAACGCAGCGTTCGACTCCGAAGAAGACCCGCACGAGCTGCAGCTGTCCGTCGAGAGCTTCGGGTTCAAGCACGGCCTGCCCCTCGACGCCGACATCGTGATGGATGTTCGCTTCCTGCCCAACCCACACTGGGTCGACGAGCTGCGGCCCCAGACCGGGTACGACCCGGCGGTGCGCAGCTTCGTGCTCGACCGTCCGGAGACCTCCGACTTCCTGCGCCGGTTCGAAGAGCTGCTGCTCAGCCTGCTGCCGACGTATCGGGCCGAGGGTCGCACGTATCTCACGGTCGCCGTGGGCTGCACGGGAGGGCGTCACCGTTCGGTGGCGATCGTCGAGGAGTTCGTGTCGAGGCTCCACCATCGCGGTGTCGGTGTGCGGGTCACGCACCGGGATATTGCCCGCTGACGGACTCGTCGTCCGCTTCGCTTTCTCCTCGCGCCGTGTGCGACTCGTCGCTGGCGCTTCCCTCGTCGCGCCCGCTGACGGGCTCGTCGTCGCCGCCGTGACCTGCGCTCGGCTATGAAGTGAGGCATATGACTGTTCGTGTAGGTATCAACGGTTTCGGCCGCATCGGCCGCAACTTCTTCAGAGCTGCCCGCGAGCGCGGCGCCGACATCGACTTCGTCGCCGTCAACGACCTCGGCGACCGCGCCACGATGGCGCACCTGCTGAAGTACGACTCGGTGCTCGGCATCCTGCCCGACGACATCAAGGCGACGTCCGCCGGGATCCAGGTCGGCAGCGACACGCTCGCAGTTCTGTCCGAGCGCGAGCCCGCCAACCTGCCATGGGGCGATCTCGGTGTCGACGTGGTCGTCGAGTCGACGGGGTTCTTCACGTCGCGCGACAAGGCGGCGGCGCACAACGAAGCGGGCGCGCCGCTGGTGGTCGTGTCCGCGCCGTCGAGCGGTGCCGACGCCACGTTCGTGTACGGCGTCAACCACACGACGTTCAATGCCCGCAAGCACACGGTCGTCTCCAACGCCAGCTGCACCACGAACTGCTTCGTCCCGATGGTGAAGGTGCTCGACGACGCGTTCGGTGTGCGGCAGGGACTGATGACGACGGTCCACGCGTACACGGGCGACCAGCAGCTCGTCGACGGACCGCACTCCGACCTGCGAAGGGCGCGCGGAGCGGCGATCAACATCGTGCCGACGAGCACCGGCGCGGCGAGGGCGACGAGCCTCGTGATGGAGTCGATGAAGGGCAAGCTCGACGGCACGTCGTTGCGCGTCCCGGTGCCGACAGGTTCGATCACCGACTTCAACGCCGTGCTGGCGAGGAAGGCAACCGTGGAGGAGATCAACGCCGCGTTCGCCAAGGCGTCTCGGTCGGCGGCGCTGAAGGGGATCGTTCGCTACACGGAGGACCCGATCGTCTCGTCGGACATCGTCACCGACCCGCACAGCTGCATCTTCGACGCCGGAATGACGATGAGCCTCGGCACGCTCGTCAAGGTCGCTGGCTGGTACGACAACGAGTGGGGCTACTCCAACCGTCTCGTCGACTTCGTGCTGTACGCCGGCGCCACGCTGAAGAAGTCAGCAGCCCGCGCGGTGAAAAAGTCAGCCACCAGCGCGGCGAAGAAGTGACCGGCGCCGATCCGGCTGCCGGCATCCCCCGGCTGGAGGACCTCGCCGAGACGGTCGAGCTGCGCGGTGCACGGGTGCTCGTGCGAACGGACTTCAACGTGCCGCTCGATGACGGCGAGATCAGCGACGACCTACGCATCAGGGCGGCACTCCCAACGTTGCAGTGGCTGCTCGAGCAGGGTGCACAACCGGTATGCGCGAGCCACCTCGGAAGGCCCGAAGGTCGCCCCGACGATCGCTTCTCGATGGCGCCTGTGCGCCTACGCCTCGAGGAGCTCGTGCCGGGCGTCGAGCTGATGGAGAACCTGCGTTTCCACGCCGGCGAGGTGGCGAACGACGCGTCGTTCGTCGATCGGCTCGTCGACGATGTCGACGCCTACGTGAACGACGCCTTCGGGGCGTCGCACCGGGCCCACGCCTCGATCGTCGGTCCTCCGGCGAGGCTGCCAAGCGCCATGGGCCGCTTGCTGGCGCGTGAGGTGGAGGTGCTGCTCGGGTTGCGCGACTCGCCCCGTGCGCCGTTCGTCGCCGTGCTCGGTGGGGCGAAGGTGAGTGACAAGCTCGGTGTCATCGAGGCACTGCTCGGGCGCGTGGATGCGCTCGTCGTCGGCGGTGGCATGTGCTTCACGTTCCTTGCTGCGCAGGGTCACGGCGTCGGCGACTCGATCTGCGAGCGCGACCAGATCGACACGTGCCGGCGGCTCCTCGACGGCGACAAGCCGATCCACTTGCCGAGCGACCTCGTCGGCGTGGACGCAAGTGGTGGTCGGGCGTCCTTCGGCGCCGACGTGCCCGACGGCGCGAAAGGGTTCGACATCGGTCCGGGCACGGCGGCGGCGTTCGCGGACGTGGTGCTCGAAGCGCGAACCGTGTTCTGGAACGGCCCGATGGGCATGTTCGAAGACGAGCAGTTCGCCGCCGGCACGCGGACCGTGGCGCAGGCCGTTGCCGACACGAAGGGATTCACCGTGGTGGGCGGTGGCGACTCCGCGGCGGCGCTCGCCCAGTTCGGGCTCGCTGACGACGTCGACCATGTCTCGACCGGGGGAGGGGCGTCACTCGAGTTGCTCGAGCACGGCGACCTCCCCGGTCTCGAAGCACTCAGGAAAGGACTTGCGTGAACGAGCGGCGACCGATCATCTCGGCCAACTGGAAGATGAACCATCACCACTACGACGCGATCGCGTTCGTGGAGAAGTTCCGCGTGCTCGTCGCTGACGAGGCGTACGAGGCCGTCGACGTGACGGTGCACCCGCCGTTCACCGATCTGCGCTCGGTGCAGACACTGATCGACGCCGACAGCCTCCGGTTCGCGCTCGGCGCTCAGCACTGCCACCGCGAGGACGCCGGCGCGTTCACGGGTGAGGTGTCGCCGGTGTTCCTCGCCAAGCTGCGGGTGAGCTTCGTCATCTGCGGCCACAGCGAGCGGCGCGAGCTGTTCGGCGAGACCGATGAGGGCGTGGCGGCGAAGCTCGACGCGATCCGACGCCACGGGATGACGCCGATCATGTGCGTCGGCGAGACACTCGACGAGCGAGAGCGTGGCGACGCACGCGACAAGGTGATCGGCCAGGTGACGTCGGCGCTCGCCGGACGAGCGGGTGACGACGTCGCCTCGATGGTCATCGCCTACGAACCGATCTGGGCCATCGGCACCGGGAAGACGGCGACCGCAGACGACGCGCAGGAGATGTGCGCTCTCGTGCGGGCGACGGTCGCCGAGCAGTTCGGCGACGGCGCCGGGAACGCCGTGCGCGTGCAGTACGGAGGGTCGGTGAAGGCGGCAAACATCGCCGAGCTGATCGCCCAGCCCGACATCGACGGAGCGCTCGTCGGTGGCGCCAGCCTCGACCCCGAGGAGTTCGCTCGGCTCGTCGAGTCGGCCGCTGCCGGCTGACATGTGACGGCCTGTTCGCACTGTGAAGATCGCGTGACCCCGGGTCGATTCTGCTCGCCGTTCGCGCCGAACTGGTATGGTCCAACGACCCCTGCCGCTCGGGGAGGACGGCAGGACACCCACGATCGATCGAACGTCGTCGGCCCCAGTGGGGCGGCGGGCGGTTCTCGTAGTGACAGAAACCTCCCTCCGCCTATCACTGAGGAGGAAACTGAGTGATTACGAAACGCAAGGGCACCAAGCTCGTTGCCGTGCTCGCCGGAGTCTCGCTCATCGCCGCTGCATGCGGTGATGACGACGATCCAGCGGACAGCACACCCGAAGACACCAGCGTCGAAGACACCACGGCCACCACTGCCGGCGGTGGCGGAACCACGACGCCGATGACTGGCACGACCACACCGACGAGTGGAACCACTGGTTCGACCGGGTCGACCACACCGACGAGTGGAACCACTGGTTCGACCGGGTCGACCACACCGACATCGGGGACGACGACTGACACCACCACAGAGATGACCGGGACCACCGTCGAGGGCGCCCAGGGGGGCACCATCACCTACGGTGAAGCCCAGGAGTTCAGCGACTACAACAGCAACACCACCAACGGCAACTCCGTCAAGAACACTCTGATCCTCAACCGCGTGCTGCCCGACGCGTTCAACTTCACAGCTCCTGACGGCAGCCTGGAGATCGATGCAGAGCTGCTCGACTCCGCCGAGATCACGAACGAGGACCCCCAGGTCGTGCAGTTCGTCATCAACGCCGAGGCCGCATGGTCCGACGGTGAGCCGATCGACTGCGACGACTGGCAGCTCGCATGGCTCGCCAGCAGTGGCAAGTGGATCCAGCAGGACGATGCCGGCGCGCCGGTGACCGATCCCGACACCGGCCTCGAGCTTCCCGTGTTCGACACGGCAGGCACCACCGGTTACGACCAGATCGAGACGATGGAATGCTCCGAGGACGGCAAGACGATCGACGTCACGTGGGGCGCGCCCTACGGTGACTGGGCGGGCCTGTTCAGCAACCTCGTGCCGGCCCACATCGTCGAGCAGGAGGCCGGTGTCGACGACATCGCCACGCTGCTCGACTTCGAGAACGCGCCGTACGAACAGGTCAAGGCCGCTGGCGACTTCTGGACCACAGGATGGGTGCTCGAGCCGGGCACGCTGAAGCCGGAGATCATGCCGTCGGGTGACGCGTTCACCATCGACAGCTGGGAAGCCGGTCAGGCCGTGACGCTCGTGCCGAACGAGGCCTACTGGGGCA
>JACDGA010000281.1 GCA_013815505.1 Acidimicrobiia bacterium | reverse complement strand
CGGCGAGGAAGAGGTAGGCGAGCTTGATCGGAACCGACGGGTGCACGACCTCGGGCAGCGGCGAGATGATCGGCGACCAGGCGATGAGCCCCATCGCGAGCCACGTCATGTCGATCACGAACGAACCGATCTGGGTGCCGCGCAGCAGATCGACGGTGACCGGCGCGTGCGTCGTCACGAGCAACCCGTTGAACAGGAGTGCGGCGACGATCGGTTTCGTGATGAAGCGGTAGATGCGGTCGAGCCGGGAGCGGTGGAGCAGCCGTCGTGCCATCCACTCTGGCGTGCCGAGCAGCAGCAGCGGGGCGAAGGCGAGGATGTAGATCAGGAACTGCGTCATGTGGGCCGACAGCAGGTACGCCGCACCGAGCGCACCGAGCGGCCAGTCGGACGCCACGACCAGGGCGACCATGGCGGCGCCGTAGCGGCGCACGTGGCGCCAGTCGTCGGGCTGCATCACCCGTGCCGTGACGCGTAGGTGGCGGCGCCACGACAGTGCGTAGAACCCGACGAACAGCGCCACCAGCACCCAGACCCCGAAGTACGGACGCCAGTCCCACGACCAGTCGGTCGTGATGCGCACGCACCAGAGCCTCACTTGCGCCTCACTTGCGCCTCACGGCGTCTCTCCCCGTGCCAGGCGGGGCAGGTCGCGCGCCCAGTCGGACTGTCGGGTCCCGAACGGGTAGGTCAGCATCGCCCGGCCGTCGGGTCCGTAGGCGATCATCTCGCTCGAGTGACCGACGAGGTAGAAGCCGTCCTCGTCCGGCTCGTCATACGCCGCCTCCGGCACGTCGGCGAGGTCTTGCGCCCGGCGCAGCTCGGCCGGAGTCCCGGTGAGCCCCACGAACTCCCTGTCGTAGCTGTCGAGGTACGAGCGGATTGCCTTCGGCGTGTCGCGCTGTGGGTCGACCGACACGAACACGACCTTCGTCGCCGCACGCACGTCAGCCGGCATCGTTGCCAGGGCCTTGTCGATGGTGATGAGGTTCGCCGGGCACACGTCGGGACAGCTCGTGTACCCGAAGAAGAGGATCGTCAGCTTGCCCTCGGTCTCACGCACGAGGTCGTAGGGCTCGCCGTTCGTGTCGGACAGGACGATGGCGGGCTTGTCTCGCACGTCGGCCAGCTCGACGCCGGCCCACTCGTCGTCGTTGCCACCACCGGCACGCGTGAGCCCGACGCCGACGCCGACACCGAGCACGAGGACTGCGGCGACGACGATGGCGACGAGGGTCGTGCTGATCGATCTCGGCTGGCTCGCATCGCCGGCAGGTTCGTCGACGGGCACCTCGTCGGACACGGTTCGAGGGTACCTGCACCGCCCGGCCAGATCACCCCCGGCCGGATCCCGCGACACAGCCACCGATCTGGAACCTCAATCGTCCTGGGTCGGGCGACAGGGCGCAGGGGTCTCGGTGTCGGGGATCACCCGAAGTCGAGAGCCGGGGCCGATGCCGAGGTCGGCCAGGGTGCCGGCCGGCACCTCGATGGCAGTTCGGTACCGGCCCTCGGCGCGGTAGCGGGGGCAGTCGCCGGCATCGTCACTCGTGCACGGCGTCATGTCCGCTGCCGACACGAACGCGCCGTCGGCGTCGAAGAAGGCGATCGACAACGGCATCGGTGTGTCGTACATGTAGAACGCGCCGTCGCGATCGTCCGTGTAGACGAAGACCATCCCCGCCGCGGGACGCAGATCGGAGACGCCCATCAGTCCGTTGCGTCGCTCGTCCGGTTCGTCGGCCAGCCAGACGCAGCACGGCATCGTCACCCCGTCCTCGGCGACGATCTCCACGTCGACCGTCGTCAAGCCGGCGAGGTTGCCGATGTCGGTACCGGTCTGGTCGCCGGGACTTTCCCCGCCGCCTGCACAGCTCGCAGCGAGAACGAGCGAACCGACCAGTGCACAGACCGGCGCGGGGAGCGAGACGGATACGCCAGCGCGTCTCAACGGCCACCGACGGGCAACACGCGCAGGAGGTGATGCCAGTGGCAGTTGACGCACGCCTCGACGATGTACGCCGACAGCTCCTCGCGACGCCGGTTCAAGGTCGCCATCTCCTTCGCCGTGCTGACGCAGCGACCGTGGGGCGGCAGGCGCGCCCCGAACACGTACGTCACCAGCCGCAACTCGGCCTCCTCGCAGACGGGGCACGGGTTCGACGCCACGGTGCCGACGTTGCGCGCGGCACGGATCAGCTCCGGGTGCGCATCGCACACCTGGTCCTGACGCAGCCGGCCGCGGCGGTACTCGTTGATCAGCGCGCGCCGTTCGAGCCGGTGGTCGATGATGCCGCGCGAGGAACTCGCCCTGCTCAGCGCACCGACTGAGAACGTCATCGGCGCAAGGGTAGTGCTGACGAAGCGGAGCACTCGCCCCATCGGGACCCTCGTTACGATGTGTCCGTGACGTCCCCGATCTCATTCGGCGACGACGTTCCCGACGACACCGTGCTCAAGCTGTGCGGTGACATCTTCGACGGACGTCGCGTGCTTGAGCTCGGCATCTCGCCGGCGCGCAACTCCCTCGTCGTTGCCGCCGCCGGCGGCAAGGCCATCGCCGTCGACCCTGATCTGGAGTTGGTCGCCGACCTCCGTGCCGCTGCCGCGGCGGCCGAGCTGCACGTCGAATGCCACGAGGACGACGTCGCCGACCTCGGGTTCCTCACGAGCGGATCGACCGAGCTCGTCGTCGCCAACCACACGCTCGGCGCCGTGGCCGATCCCGGCAGGTTGCTGCGCCAGGTGCATCGAGTGCTGCGCGTCGGCACACCGCTCGTGATGTCTGTCGGCCATCCCTTCGCCGCCGTCGACATCGACGCCGGCATCGGCTACGGCGAGACGTCGCTGACGATCGGCGACTGGCTGACACTGTTCGAACGCTCCAACTTCCGCGTCGATCGTCTGCTTGAGCTCGACGATCCCGCGCACGTCGGCGTGCCGACGACGATGATCGTGCGCGCACACAAAGAAGGCTCGTGACCGACCCGGACCTCGTTCCGGTACCAGCCCCGCCATCGGTCGCCCGCACGAGGTCGCCGACGGGCGCGGCGGTTGTCGGCGAGCTACGTCGCGCCCGACAACACCGACGTCTCGGCGACCAGGAGTGGTTCGACGTCGCTTACCGCGTCTACCTCGTCGCGCTCGCCGCGGGTGCCGCCATCATCGCTGCGAGTGACGCCGTGAACGACGCCGTCGTGACGAGCACGACGGTCGCCGACATCACCCGTCACGGGCCTGGCGCGCTCGGGCTGATTGCCGCCGTGGCTGTTGCCGCCGGGCTTCGCAGCGGCGCGAACGGTGGGCCGGTCGCGCTCGAACCGCCCGACGTCCGCCATCTGCTCCTCGCACCCATCTCTCGCGGCGTCGTCATGCGCCGGCCCGTCGCCCAGCGCATCCGCTCGACCGCCGCCGCCGGTGCGCTCGTCGGTGTCGTCGCCGGTGTGCTCGCCGCTCGACGCCTGCCGGGCTCGGCCACCGCATGGGCGGCGGCCGGAGC
>JACDGA010000052.1 GCA_013815505.1 Acidimicrobiia bacterium | reverse complement strand
GCCTCGCCCAGTGAGATGAAGTCGAGGGCCGTGCCGGCGTACTCGGGGACGAGGTCGACGAGGCCGTTGCGCAGCGCAGGGCCGAGGAACTCACGCGGTCCGAGCGAGAACGCGCGCTGCACCTCGAAGCCCTCCGCCTCGAGCGCCTGGCTGTAAATTTCGGCAACCAGCATCGACTCGTCGAAGTCGAACGACCCGACCGTGATCGCGTCGTCGTCGAGCGGCTGCGGCGCCGTGTCCTCTTGCCTGCCCTCGCTACACGCGAGCGGCAACAAGAGCATTGCGATCGAACTCACGACGGCTCTCCGCGAACGGCGCCGATCCATGCTCGTCCCTCCCGCCCCACACTGTCGTCTGGACCATCTGTCCGACGCCCAAACCTACTCTGCCGGTGTCGCACGAGCGACGAGGGAAGCGCCAGCGACGAGTCGCACGCGGCGCAAGGAGAAAGCGCAGCGGACGACGAGCCCGCGAGTGGAGGTCGTCAGAGCTGACCGAGCTGTCGCGTTGTGAGCGACGAGGGAAGCGCCAGCGACGAGTCGCACGCGGCGCAAGGAGAAAGCGCAGCGGACGACGAGCCCGCTAGTCGGGGAGGTACCAGTGATCGCCGTTGCGCAGGAGCGTGTCGGCGGCGTCGGGCCCCCAGGCTCCCTTGAAGTAGGGGTGTATCGGGCTCGGCGAGTCGAGCGCCGGCTGGAGAACCTCCCACGTACGCTCGACGTTGTCCTCGCGCGCGAAGCGACGCAACGACCCGGCGATGGCATCGCCGAGCAGCCGCTCGTACGCCTCCTGGCGCTCGCCGAGCGCGGCGACGAAGTCGACATCGACGTCGACCTCCTGGCTGTCGAGGTTCGGTCCCGGCGTCTTCGCCTGCAGCGCGAACGTCACACCGTCGTGGCTGCCGAGGCGGAAACGGATCTGATTGCGGCCGGGTGCGGGTCCACCCGCCTCGTCGAACAGCAGCCGCGGCGGCTGGTGCAGCTCGACGACCGCCTCGGTCGCCGTCGCCGCGAGGCCCTTGCCGACGCGCACGTACCAGGGCACGCCCGCCCAGCGCCAGGAATCGATCTCGAGGCGGGCGGCGGCGAACGTCTCGACCGCCGAGTCCGGCGCAACGCCGTCCTCGTTGCGGTAACCGACGTATTGGCCGCGCACCATGTTGGCCGGATCGAGCGGCTTCATCGAGTTGAACACCTTCGCCGACTCGTCGCGCAGCTGCGCGGTCTGGTGGCCGACGGGCGGCTCCATCGCGAGGAAGGCGACGACCTGCATGAGGTGGTTCTGGAAGACGTCGCGGATTGCGCCAACGCCCTCGTAGAAGGCGCCGCGACCCTCGACGCCGATCGTCTCGGACATCGTGATCTGCACGCTGCGCACGTAGTGCCGGTTCCACACCGGCTCGATCAACATGTTCGAGAAGCGGAACACGAGCAGATCCTCGACCGACTCCTTGCCGAGGTAGTGGTCGATGCGGAAGATCTTGTCCTCGGGGAAGATCGAGTGGAGGATCCGGTTCAGCTCCCGCGCCGACTCGAGGTCTCGCCCGAAGGGCTTCTCGACCACGATCCGTCCTCGCTCGTTCAGCTTGACGGACTCGAGCGCCGTGGCGACGTCGTCGAAAGCCTCGGGTGGGATCGCCATGTAGAAGACGGCCATCTTCGAGTCGTGCCGGTCGAGGGTTTCACGCAGCGACTCCCAGGTGGCGGTGTCGGCGTAGTCGCCCTGGATGAGATCGAGCCGTTCGCACAGCGCCTTGGAGACGTCGGGGTCCGGCTCGTCGACGACGGCATCGATCGCCTCCGCAGCCCGGTTGCGGAAGTCGTCGTCCGTCCACTCGCTGCGAGCGACGCCGATGATCGGCACGTTCAGCTCGCCGCGTCGTTCCATCTGGTACAGCGCCGGGAACAACTTGCGCTTGGCGAGGTCCCCCGTCGCCCCGAACAGCACAAGCGCATCCGCATCCTGCGTCGCTGCGCGTTCGGTCATTGCTTCCCGGGGGCTGCGCCCCCGCACCCCATCGCCGACCGGCTCCCTGGCGGTCGCTCGATCGGGATGCCCTCACTGCGTTCGGTCATGGCTTCCACTCACTGCGTTCGGTCATCGTGCCTCGTCCTTCTTCTGCTCGGCGTGGCCGCCGAAGCCGGCGCGCATCGCCGATAGCACTTTGTTGCCGACGAGGTCACGGTCTCGCGAGGAGAACCGCGTAAACAGCGCGGATGACAGCGCCGGCACCGGTACGCCGAGATCGACGGCGGCATTGATCGTCCAGCGTCCCTCGCCGGAGTCGCTCACGACGCCCTCGTAGGCGGCGAGGTCGGGATCGGCATCCAGCGCCTGCGCGGTGAGATCGAGCAACCATGACGTGACGACGCTGCCGCGGCGCCAGACCTCGGTGATCTTGCTGATGTCGAGCGGGTAGCGGTAGTACTCGGGCTGCTCGAGCGGCGCCGTCTCGGCGTCGTGCTGCTGATCTTCCGCACCCTGATTGGCGTGCGCGAGCAGATTGAGCCCTTCCGCGTAGGCAGCCATCATCCCGTACTCGATCCCGTTGTGGACCATCTTCACGAAGTGGCCGGCGCCAGGGGGACCGCAGTGGAGCCAGCCTCGCTCTTCGGACGCAGGGTCGCCGTCTCTGCCGATCGTGCGCTCGGCGAGGTCGACGCCGGGGGCAAGGGCATCGAAGATCGGGACGAGCTCTGAGACGGCGCCGTCGTTGCCGCCGATCATCAGGCAGTAGCCGCGTTCGAGGCCATGAATGCCGCCGCTCACCCCCACGTCGACGTACTCGATGCCGTGCTCGGCGAGCTGCAGCGCCCGATCGACGTCGTTGTGGTACCACGAGTTGCCGCCGTCGATGATCGTGTCCCCGGCCTCGAGCAGCGGCACGAGCTGGTCGATCGTCGCGTCGACGAAGCCGGCCGGCAACATGATCCACACGTGCCGCGGCGCCACGAGCTGGGCGACGAGCTCTTCCACTGTTCCCGCCCCGCTGGCGCCGTCGGCGGTGACCGCCTGCACGGCGGCAGGGTTGACGTCGAACCCGACGCAGTCGTGGTCGTGTTCCTCGAGGCGGCGCGCCATGTTGGCGCCCATCCGTCCCAGCCCGATCATTCCGAGTTGCACCGACCGAGCATGCCACGTGCCGGACACCGCCGGTCCTGCCACGGACGATTCCGTCGTCGACGCTGCCTCAGCTCAGCTGGCCGACGGCGCGGGCGAGTGCCGCCCCGGACGGATCATGCTTGCCCGCAGGGGTGTGGTCGTTGGTCAGCGCCTCGATGCGGTTCTCGGCCTCGTCGATGGATTCCTGATCCTCTGCCGCCCAGAAGTCGGCGAGCGCACCGTCGATCTCGTGCCACCGTTGAGCCGTCACGTCGCCGAGACCGAAGCGTCGCCGCGTTGCCGTGTCGCTGGTTGCCATCACCTCCAGCAGCGCGATCCTTCGCATCGATCCGTGATCGAGCGGGATCGTGCGCGACAGGGTGATCAACTCGCGCTCGGGTTGCAACTCCAGCAGCTTCTTCGCGGGAACGGTGGCGAGCTGCCACCACAGCGACTTTCGAGCCACCCAGCGCTCGAAGACGGGGAGCAGCGTTCCGGAGACCGGGATCGTTCCGCCGGCGACGACCCTCGGCTCGGCACGCATCTCCTCCTCCTTCAGGTCGATGCCGTCCGAGATCAGCTCGTTGAACTCGGACGCCGGACGAAGGTCGGCTCGCAGCTCGGCAAGATCGTCGGCGGTGGCGACGCCGCTCGCCATGCGGTGCACGAGGAGGTCGTAGCTCGTGTGCGCGAGGCGGCGAGCCGCGACGCGATCGAGCGTCATCGTGCCGAACAGCGTGGCGATTCCGCCGTAGGTGGCGATCGGGGTTCGCTCGTCGGCGATGTCGGCCTCGACGAGGCGATCGTCGCGGGTATCGTCGCCGTCCTCGGACTCCTTGTTCTTGTTCTCGTCGAGGAGCTGTTCGCTCACGGACGGCAGGTAGACCGGCAAGGCGGAAGCCAGCGCCCGTTGGGCGGCGATCGACAGGCCCTTCTCGTCGTTGCGCTCCACGGCGGTCGTCCAGATCGCCCAGCCGTCTGCCAGCTGCGCGTTCGCCTCGGCGGGCGGCTTCGACGAGCCCTTCCGTTGGAGCATCGGGAGCGACAGCGCCGATGTGATCACGCCTTCGAAGACCGGGTCGTCGCTCGACCAGTTCTCGGACAGGAACGTAGCTCGGGCCTCCGAATCAGCGAAGAGCGTTGCCGCCGACTCGGGATCGGACCGCATGTTCTCGAGTACGAAGCCGTACACGTCGCGGAAGTCGTCCGGTGCCTCGCTGTACCACCCCCACGCCGCTGAGCCCTTCGTCGTCATGGTCGTCGCCACGCGCCCGAGCTGCTCCGGATCGTCCATCGTTCCCTGCCGTAACAAGACGGCTCGAGCGACGGAGGCATGATCGACGTTGTCGAGCATCCACTGGTCGAACCTGTCGTCGTCGGCCACGGCGTTGAGCAGTGCGCTCCACGTGATCGCAGGGATGAGGCTCATCAGCGAGTGGTCGGCGTCAGGCGTTCCGCCGGCCCCCACGTCGCGCATCGAGACGTTCAGCTCGTCGCCCATCCGCAGCACGCCGCTGCGCCCGACCTCGCTGCCGATCACACCGACAAGCTCGCGTCCGAACCCACTCGGGTCCGCAACGCTCCGGCATCGGAGCTCGGAGAACGCAGCGCTCAGCTCGAAGAGCCGCTCGTCGTCGAAGGCCGCCGGCGGTCCGCCGTCGGATGCCTGACGTCCGAGCGTCTCCTCGATCCAACCGAGCAGCTCCTCGTCGGTCATCGTGGCGAAGGGCTGTTCACCGGCGCTGGGCATCCTCCAGCCGCCGTGCAACATCTCCCGAGACACGGACATCGCCGCGAGCCGAACGGTGAGGTCGACGCCGTCGAGGCTGTCGCTGCGCAACGTCTGGTCGATCGCGCGCAGGTAGTCGTGCTCCAGCAGCGCCTGCGTCGCGGCGACCGTCGCCAGCGCCCGGTACGCGACATCGTCGGTGGCGCCGTGCACGGAGCCGATGCCGCCGAGCGCGTCGATCGCCTCGACGACGCGTGTCCGCAACGTCACCAGCCGGATCGGGTCGTAGCCGAGCAGCGCGCTCATGGCCTGATGAGGAGTTGCCGGCCACCCGGAACGGAAGTGGTCGACGCTGTCAGTCGCCAGGGCCGGGCCGTCAGACCAGCTGTGTCACACCAGCCGTGGCGAGTCGGCGATCATGAGCGCCCGGTGGTCCGAGTACTTCAGGCGACGCCTGCGACGCCCAACGTCGCCGCGCGAGCGGCCGCCATGTCGAGGTCGTCGGCGTCGCGCTCCAGGCAGTAGGCCCGCCAGCGCAGCTCGTCGACGCTCGCGAACAGCTGCTGCTGCGCCAGTCGCAGCTCGTCGAGCAGGGCGTCGAATCGCGAGCCGATCACCGTCTCCTCGCCCGCATGCCGGTCGAGCGTCATCACCGACGACGACTCGATCATCACGGCAACCTGTCGCATCTCGTTCGCTCGCAGCCGCAGCGCGGCCGAATCTCCGTGCATGTCGTCACCTCCTCACCCTCATGAGGGCGATGCGAGGCCGAGATCGGAAACGACGGACGGTCAGTCGGTCACGGAAGCCTGGCGAGGACGTGGGGGAGTCCCGAGGTCTCGTCCACGAACTCGGCACCGACGATGCGGAAGCCGTGCTGCTCGTAGAACGTCCGTGCCGTGACGCGAGCCCTGGCCCACACCGTGCCGGCACCGAGCTCCGTCGCGCGTGCCCGTCCTGCGCCGAGCAGGGCAGCGCCGAGCCCGCGACCACGGTGCGCCTCGTCGGTCGCCATCCCGCGCAGGTGCAGTCCCGTCCCATCGGCATCGTCGGGGTACGGCTCGACGATCCACGTCGACACGGCGACGAGGCGGCCGTCCTCGTCGGCGATGGCGAGGTGGCGGGTGGAGGCGAGCTCGTCACCCGGGTACACGGGGTCGCGACTCGTCGTGCCCGTGCGCAGCACAGCGAGCCGCAGGGGATGCGTCTCGCGCGCCGTCACCTCGAGGATCGTGTGCTCACTGCCTGCCATCGCCGCCCAGTGTGGCCATCTCGACCACGCGGTCGCAGATGGTTTCCGCCTCGTGCGGATCGTGGGTCACCATCAACGATGTCGTGCCGGCAGCGCGCAGGATCGCGGCCAGCTCAACCGCCAATCGATCGCGCAGCGTCCTGTCGAGCCCCGTCAGGGGCTCGTCGAGTAGCAGGACCGCCGGTGACGGCGCCAACGAGCGGGCGAGTGCGACTCGCGTGCGCTCCCCACCCGACAGCGTGGCAACGGCGCGGCGCTCGAAACCGGCAAGCCCCACGAGACCGAGCATCTCGGTGACGCGTGCGTTGCAGCGCGGCGACGGCCACCTCGCCATCTGCAACCCAAAGGCGATGTTGCCGGCGACGTCGCGATGAGGGAAGAGCTGCGCGTCCTGGAACACGAGCCCGACGGATCGACGATGCGTCGGCATCGATGTGACGTCGTGCCCGTCGAGCGCCACGGTGCCGGCGTCCACCACCTGCAGCCCGGCGACGACGCGCAGCAGTGTGCTCTTGCCGCTGCCCGACGGCCCGAGGAGTCCGACGACCTCGCCGTCGGCGACGTGCAGCGACACACCGTCGAGCACGGCGGCACCGTCGAAGCGCACCGTCACGTCACGGACGTCGAGCACGGTCCCTCACGAGTTCGCCGAGCACGACGAGCGCGACGGTCGCCGTGGCGAGGATCACGGCGAGCGCGTACCCCTGCGCCTGCAGCACCGATCCGGTCCGTCCCAGCAGCTGCTCGATCGCCAGTGGCATCGTCTCGGTGTCGCGCCGGCTGAGAAAGCTCGTCGCCCCGAACTCGCCGAGTGAGATCGCGCCCGCCAGCCCGGCACCGACGGCGAGCGGGCGCCACAGTGCAGGCAGCGTCACCGCCGCCCACGCACGCACCGGTGTGGCGCCGAGCGTCGTCGCCGCCTCACGCAACCGCGGGTCGATCGCGGCGAGCACGCCGAGCGTGGTGCGCACGACGAAGGGCACGGCAATCAGCGCATGACCGATCGGCACGAGCAGCGGCGAGGCACGCCAGTCGATCGGATCGACATCGAACGTGATCAACATCCCGAAGCCGATCGTGACCGCCGACGTGCCGAGCGGCAGCATCAGCCCGGCGTCGAGCAATCGTCCGTGACGTCCCGCAGAGTGGATGGCGAGCGCAGCGAGACCACCGATCACGACCGCCAGCAGCGTCGCGAGCCCGGCGGCACGCAGCGAGTTGAGCATCGCCCCGGTCGGATCGAGCCCGAGCCGTACCCCTGGACGGATCTCCGTCTCGCCCATGTCGGTCCACGCCGCAAGCGAGTAGCCGTCCGGTGTCCGCAGCGATCGGGCGAACATCGCGCCGAGCGGGATCAGCACGACGAGCGCAGTCGCTGCGGCCGTCGCCGCCACGAGCACCCGCTGGCGCGCCGTGCGCGGCCGCTGTCGATCCGCCGACGTGAGTAGTGCGAGCGTCGTGCGGTGGCGCCGCTGGATCCACAGCGACCACGCAACTGCGCCGCCGACGAGCAGCAGCTGCACGACCGTCAGCACGGCGGCGACGTCGATGCCGTCGAGCTGGGTCGCCTGGCGCCACACCTCGACCTCGACCGTCGTGCGACCGCTTCCGCCGAGGATTCTGACCACCCCGAAGGACGTGAACGTGAACACGAACACGATCGCACCGGCGGCACCGATCGCCGGCCGCAGCAGTGGGAGCGTCACGTGACGCGCGACCTGTCGCGGTGACGCGCCGAGCGTCGCTGCAGCGTGCTCGAGCTCTCGCGGGAGGTGCTCCCACACCGCGCCGACGACGCGGACGACGACGGCGAGGTTGAACAGCACGTGTGCGGCGAGGATGGCCCAGACGGTGCGCTCCATCGAGTCCGGCAGCACAGCCAGCATCGCTGCGCCCATGACGACCGTCGGCAGGACGAACACGCCGGTCAGCAAGCCGACCAGCAGCCTGCGCCCTGCGAACCGGTAGCGGGCGCAGACGTACGCCGGTGCGAGGCCGACCGCGATCGTGAGCACGGTGCTGAGCACCGCCTGCCACGTGGTGAACCACACGACGCGCCACGTGTCGCTGTCGCCGAGCGTGTCTGCGAGCGCGCCCGGCGTGAGCGCACGGGCGAGCAACGTGAGCACCGGCGCGGCGTAGAAGACGAGCGCGAACAGCCCGGGCGGCGCAACGAGCGCGACGAGCAGCCATCGCGGCAGACGGTTCGGCGACGTCGTCAGCGCAGCGTCACCTTCGTCCAGTCGTCGATCCAGCGGGCACGAGCCGTCATCGTGCCCGCCTCGACCGTCGCCGGATCGTCGGGGGTGGCCGCGTGGTCGACGAACTCTTCTGGCAGCTCGACCGACTCGTTCGCCGGGTACACGAAGAGATTGAGCGCCAGGGTCTCTTGGAACTCGGCGCCGACGAGGAAGTCGACGAGTCGCCTCGCCTCGTCAGGGTGATCCGTCCCGCGCAGCACCCCGGCGTACTCGATCTGACGGAAGCACGTCTCGGTCATCACTCCAGTCGGGGCCTCGTCGACCGGTGGATCGGCGAAGATCACCTCGGCGGGCGGGCTCGACCCGTAGCTGACCACGAGGGGCCGATCGCCGTCGCTCGTCCACGTGAACTGCTCGTAGTACGCCTCGGTCCAGCCGTCGACGACGAGCACGCCGTTGTCGCGCAGCGCGGCCCAGTAGTCCTGCCACCCGTCCTCGCCGAGCTCGTCGATGGTCGCCAGCAGGAAGCCCATGCCGGGCGAGCTCGTCGCCGGGTTCTCGACGACGAGGAGGTCCTCGTAGCGCGGATCGGCCAGGTCCTCGAGCGTCGCCGGCGGCTCGAGCTCGCGCGCGGCGAACCAGCCGATGTCGTAGTTGACGCACACGTCGCCGAAGTCGACCGGTGTCGCCTCGCCGTCCTGCACGAGCTCGGTCAGGTCGGGGTCGACCTCGTCCAGGGCGGGTGACTCGTACGGCTCGAAGATCTCTTCGTCGACCGCACGCGACAGGAACGTGTTGTCGACGCCCCACATCACGTCACCCTCCGGGTTGCCGGCCGTCAACGCCGCCTTCGACACCATCGCTCCCGTATCGCCGGCGATCAG
>JACDGA010000280.1 GCA_013815505.1 Acidimicrobiia bacterium | reverse complement strand
CTGATGCACCAGGGGTTCGATCGTGACGGCGAGCGAATGGAAGGGCTGCGCGACGTCATGCGTCGCGTCCGTGCCGAACGCGAGCGGCGCCTCGAACAGCACGATCTCGGGGGCGTCTACGACGAGATCGCCGGTGAGCTGGCCGACATCGTCGACGAGGAGCGCCACGCCGTCGACGCCGGTGAGCGGGCGGCGGAGTCGAGCAGCGACGAGCGACGCCGGGACACGGCGAAGGCGGCGGCCGACGATCGCCGGCTCCGCCTCGACCTGCTTCCCGACGATCTCGCAGGGCGGATGCGGGCGCTCGACGCCTATCCGTTCGAGTCGTCCGAGGCAGAGCGCCGGTTCGAGGCGTTGAAGGAGCGGCTCCGCGAGCAGCTCCTGTCACAGGTGTTCGATCAGATGTCGTCGTCGATGCAGGAGATGTCGGGTGACGACGTCGCCCGGGTCAAGGACATGCTGGCCGAGCTCAACGAGATGATCCGGCGTCGCGATCGTGGCGACGATCCCCGCTTCGAGGAGTTCATGTCGCGCTTCGGTGACATGTTCGACGGCAACCCGCAGAATCTCGACGAACTGCTCGAGCAGATCGCTGCCCGCATGGCGGCAATGCAGGCGATGTTGAACTCGATGTCGCCCGAGCAGCGAGCGCAGCTGGCGTCGCTGTCGCAGCAGCTGCTCGATGACATGGACCTGCAGTGGGAGCTTGATCAGCTGGGTGCGAGCCTCGCCAGCGCCTTCCCCGACATGAACTGGGGGTCGGAGTACGGGTTCCGTGGCGACGACCCGCTCGGGCTCGGCGATGCGATGGACACGATGGAGGCGCTCGGGCAGCTCGACCAGCTCGAGCAGATGCTGCGCTCCACGACGTCACCCGGCGAGCTCGCCGAGGTCGACCTCGACCGTGTGCGCGACCTCGTGGGCGACGAGGCGGCCGACTCGCTGCAGCGACTCGCCGAGCTCACCGAGATGTTGCGCGAGGCAGGGCTCATCGATCAGCGCGAGGGCAAGGTCGAGCTGACGCCGCGCGGGCTCAGGGCGATCGGCTCGAACGCGGTGCGCGACCTGTTCACGGATCTCGATCGCGACCTGCTCGGCCAGCACGCCCGCCAGCAGTCGGGCGCGGGTCACGAGCGCAGCGAGGAGTCGAAGCCGTACGAGCCGGGGGATCCCTTCCGTCTCGACCTGCATCGCACGGTGCGCAACGCGCTCGTGCGGCGCGGTCCCGGCACGCCAGTGGAATTGGCTCCGGAGGACTTCGAGATCGAGCGCACCGAGCACCAGACGCGCGCTGCCACCGTGCTGATGCTCGACCTGTCGATGTCGATGGAGCTGCGTGACAACTTCTTGCCGGCGAAGAAGGTGGCGATGGCGCTGCACACGCTGATCTCGACGCAATTCCCACGCGACTACCTCGGACTCGTCACGTTCTCCGAGACGGCGAGGGTCATCACTGCCGACCGGCTGCCGGAGGTGTCGTGGGACTTCATCTACGGCACCAACATGCAGCACGGGTTCATGCTGGCGAGGAAGCTGCTCGCGAGCGAGCACGGCACGAAGCAGATCTTGATGATCACCGATGGTGAGCCGACGGCGCACATCACCGACGACGGCGACGCCGTGTTCCACTACCCGCCGACGCGCGAGACGGTGGAGGCGACACTGGCCGAGGTGGTTCGCTGCACGCGGGCCGGGATCCGCATCAACACGTTCATGCTCGACGCCACGAGCTCGCTGGCGACGTTCATCGAGCGGCTCACCGAGATGAACGGCGGGAGGGCGTTCTTCACGACACCCGAGGACCTCGGTCGCTACGTGCTCGTCGACTTCGTCTCGCACCGGCGGCTGCGGCGCGCTGGGTGAGACGCTCCGGGTGAAGTCCAGCGTGGCCGGGTCGTGAAATCCGCCCTTGCGCTTTCGTGATGTGGTATGCGACAATGACAGGCATGTAATTACAGCGCCGGTACCCTGGCGCTGACACCACCGCACACGACCACTTCGGTGGGGGCCTGAGGCAGGGGTCCTGAGCATGCACCAGATCTACGAAACCAGCGCCGAGGCGCAGTCCGACTTCGACGAGCAGGGTTGGCAGCAAGGCGCCAACTGTCTCGGCGTCGATCCCGATCTCTTCTTCCCCGAGCGCGGTGCTTCCACCCGCGAGGCGAAGGAGGTCTGTCGTGGCTGCGTCGTGCGCGAGGACTGCCTCGAGTTTGCCCTCCGTAACGGCGAGAAGTTCGGCATCTGGGGTGGACTGTCCGAACGTGAGCGGCGTCGCATCCGCCGCCAGCGTGCCCAGGCGGCTCGCACCATCATGGGTGCGTAGTGACGTGGCGCCCGACCACATGGTCGACAGGGAGGTAGCCTGACCACATGGGTCCCCCAGAGATCATCATCGGCCTCGTCATCATCCTGGTGCTTTTCGGGGGCTCGCAGATCCCGAAGCTGGCGAGGAACCTCGGCAAGGCACAACAGGAGTTCAAGACCGGACTGTCAGAGGGTCAGGTCGAGGGACAGGTCGAGGGCGAGGCGAGCACAGGTCAAACTGGCACGTCGACGACGACCACCAAGACCACGGTCGTCGACCCCAACGATCCGACGACGAAGAAGCCCTGACCCGACGGATCAGCGCGCGCCGGCTCAGCCGACGGCGACGGGGATGCGCCGGCTCTTCAGGATGCGGCGGCGCGAGCGCTCGCTGTGACCACCCCACACACCGTGTTCGATGCGATGGTCGAGCGCGTACTCGAGGCATGGCTCGGTCACGGGGCACGTCGCACAGATCGTGCGTGCTCGGTCGACGCCGACGCCATCGCTGGGGAAGAACGTCGCGGGGGGATGCAACCGACAGTTGCCCTGCTGCATCCAGGCGGTAGCGGAGTCATCGTGGTTCACAACTGTTCATACGTTGCCGATGGCCGCGAAGTTCCCAATCGGCCAGATTTTTTTCCGCGGCATGCACGAACCGACGCCTCGGCGGCGGCCGAGAGCGAACGGTACAATCGCCGCTGATGTCTGAGTTCGAACCAAACCCTGACGAACCGCCCGTGGCGCATGCCCGCATCGTGTTCCTCGGTTCCGTCGCGCCGCACTGGGAGATCTACGGCGACTGGGGCGACCGCGTCAAGCTCGATGAGTTCCGTGCACGCGCCCTCGCCCGCCTCGTTCTGCTCCCTCGCGACGACCCCCAGTTCCGGCGCAACCGCGAGCGCATCGTGCGCGACGCCGAGCGTGAACGCATCTCGCTCGAGTGGGACCTCGGCCTTCCCGCCTACACGTGATCCGGGGTGAGGTTCGATCGTGGACGAGCGTCGGTTTCTCAATCGTGAGCTGAGCTGGCTCGACTTCGACGCCCGCGTCCTCGAGCTGGCCTCCGAGCAGGGCATCCCGCTGCTCGAACGAGCGAAGTTCTGCGCGATCTTCTCGAGCAACCTCGACGAGTTCTTCATGGTCCGAGTGGCCGCGCTGAAAGACCAGCTCGCGGCGGGCATCGAGCGCACGTCCGTCGACGGCCGCACGCC
>JACDGA010000279.1 GCA_013815505.1 Acidimicrobiia bacterium | reverse complement strand
GGTCCATCGAGCGGAACGTGTTGGGCGAGTGGCGAGGGTGAGCGACCGATCCCGACGAGAGGAAGAGATCAGAGATGCCGATGCGACCGAGAGGACGCAGAATCCGAATGACCTCGGAGAGCAGCGAGTCGAGGTCGTCCACGAGCGACACGAGGCCGAAGAGTGTCACGGCGTCGAACGATCCAGCGGCGAACGGTGTCCGAACGGCGTCGGCGTGCACGACGACAATCCCCGGAAACAGGCGATTGGCACCGGCGGCAGCCAACCGCTCGGGTTCGAGCGCAACGACGCTCGCTCCGGTGCGCTCGGCCACCCACTGCGACACGCCGCCGAGTCCGGCGCCGAGGTCGAGCGCACGGCTGCCGGCGCCCAGCCCCAACCCGCCGAGCACCGGTTCGAGCGCATCCGGATAGCCGACGCCCGTCGAGACGCCGGCGATCAGGTCTTCGCCGTCCAGGCCGAGACGGCGCACGGCGTCGGCCTGCCACGCAGACGGCTCGTCGAAGACCTCTTCGGCGCTCACGACGACCCGTAGGTGATCACGATGCGGCTGATGCCCTCGCCGGCCGTCGTCGCATCCGGCCTGATCGTCACTCGTGCCCGGCGCCCCCCGTTCGACAGCGTCACCACTGTCGACTCGCCGTCGGCGACGGGTTCGCCGAGCACCCTCCACGGCGGCGGCGGTGACGACGTGTAGTAGTCGACCACGGCGTCGACGTCGAGCGCGACCATCGCCACCGAACGGCCGGCGCACGACCGGTCGGTCTCGACGGCATGAGGCACGATGCCGGCCCTCGGTCCCTTTGCCCCCGGCTCGGCGGCGCGGCCTGCGTCATCTCGCGCGAGCGCCGCCTGCACGGCGCCAGCGTCCGTGAACTGCTCGAGCTCGGCGGCGACCTCCTGCGGCGTGGTGGGACGATCGTTCGGATCGGCGGCGACGAGCCGCTCGACGAGTCCGGCCATCGCGCTCGGCAACGCAACCCCTTGCTCGGCCACCATCGCCCTTGAGTCCACGCGCTCCGCCGCCGCTGCGCTCATCGTGGCCCGACGCCGCTTCGCGGTCGTGGCCGCTCACGTCTCATCCGTTTCGTCATGAGGATCAGGGGCGATTAGGCCGAACGATCATGACAGAACGGGATCGGGTGACCCTCGGCACGGTGACGACGGCCGCCGACAGTGCCACAACGGCCGGCACCGACCCCATCGTTCGCTCCCCATCGCCCGAGTCTCCCATTCCCCTCGGCGGAAGAGGTGTCGGCTGAAGGACGTCGATCGGCACCGTAGGGTCGTGGCCGGTGAACGAGGTCACGATGTCGAACGTGGACGAACCTGTTCACCGGTCTGATCGGTGGCTCATCGCTGACCACATGTCCGAGTCGACCTCCACCATCGCCTTCGTCACTGCAGAGGCCCTCGCGTGAAAGCGCTCGTCGTCGTCGCCCACCCCGTCAGCACGAGCCTCACGCGTGCCGCGGCCGACCGTGCGGTGACCGGCCTCGAGTCTGCGGGCCACGAGGTCACCCTGCTCGACCTGTACGCAGAGGGTTTTGCGCCGGCGATGTCGCACGACGAGCGCGTCGCCTACCACAGCGAGACGCCGCTGATCTCGTCCGACGCGATCCGCGCCGCCGAGCTCGTGCGGGCGTCGCAAATCCTCGTGTTCGCCTATCCGACGTGGTGGTCCGACGCTCCTGCGATCATGCGCGGGTTCTTCGAGCGGGTCTTCATCCCGTCGGTCGCGTTCGAACTCGATCCCGGCGCCGACAAGGTGAAACCGATCATGGACCACGTCAGCCACCTCGTCGGCATCTCGACGTACGGCTCGCCGTGGACGTACGTGAAGGTCATGCACGACAACGGGCGCAGGATGATCACGAGAGCCCTGCGGATGTGCACCGGCCGGCGCACCAAGTCGACGTGGCTCGGGCTCTACCACATCGACGACGCCGACGATGCCGTGCTCACAGCGTTCCTCGAACGCGTCGAGAACACGATGGCGGGCCTCTCGTGAGCGGCGCTCGACCGTGAACGTACTCGTCGTCTACTGCCATCCCGTGCCGACGTCGTTCGTCGCTGCCGTTCGTGATCGGGTCGTGGAGGCGTTGGAGCGGCGCGGTCACGACGTGCGCGTCGAGGACTTGTACGCCCAGGGGTTCGGGCCGTCGCTGACCGCTGCCGAACGCCTTGCCCACCGCGAGATCGGGGTCGAGCCGGAGCTGCAGGAGTACGCCACGAACCTTCGCTGGTGCGACTCGATCGTGTTCGTCTACCCGACGTGGTGGAGCGGGATGCCGGCCACACTCAAGGGCTGGCTCGACCGGGTCTGGGCACGTGGTGTCGCCTGGGACCTTCCGCCCGGGGCCTCGACGCTGCGGGGGCGCCTGCGCAACGTGCGGCGCCTCGCGATCGTCACCACGCACGGATCGGCGCGGCGGATCAACTGGCTGGAGGGCCAGGCGGGCAGGGGCACGGTGTTTCGGTCGCTTCGGGTGCTCTGCCATCCGCTCGTGCGCACGACCTGGCTCGCGCTGTACCGCATGGACCACATCGACGACGGCGTGCGGGCGAAGTTCCTCGACAAAGTGGAGCGCCGCTTCCTGCGCTGGTAGCGCCGCTGCGAGTCAGCCTCACCGGAGGCGCGCTCAGCCCGACGACGTGAGCGCCACGGCGATCTCGGTGGCGACGGCGGCGTTGTGCTCGGCAAGTGCGAGGTTGGCCGGGACGCTGCGACCCTCACTGGCCTCCACAATGTGCCCGAGGATCGACGGCGTGACCGCCGCGCCGGACACACCGTCACGCTCGGCTGCAGCGAGTGCGGCGTCGATCGCCGCCTCGACCGTCGCCTCGTCGAGTGCGGCGTCCTCGGGAATCGGCGCCACGACGAGCATCCCGACCCGCTCGCGCGCCCGGGCGCGGAACACGGCCGCTGCCTCCTGACCAGACTCCGCCCGGTGCGGGACGGCGACACCCGACGAGCGCGTGTAGAACGCCGGGAACATGTCGTGACGCCACCCGAGTACGGGCACTCCCCTCGTCTCGAGGTACTCCATCGTCGCCGGCATGTCGAGGAATGCCTTCGCCCCTGCGCACACCGTCACGACGGCGTGGGTCGCAAGTGCATCGAGGTCGGCCGAGACGTCGAACGACGTGCCGGCACCGCGGTGGACCCCACCGATCCCGCCGGTGGCGAACACCGAGACGCCAGCAGCGGCAGCGATGGCGAGCGACGCCGAAACGGTCGTCGCGCCGAACTCCCACCGCTGCGCGACGGCGACACCGAGATCTCGCTCGGCGACCTTGCGGGCGGGACCGAGGATGCGCTCCCACTCGCTCTCGTCGACGCCGACTCGCACAGTGCCGTCGAGGACGGCAGTGACGGCGGGGACGGCGCCACCGGCGAGCACGGCCGCCACGCAGCGTGACAGCGCCGTCTGGTTGGCGGGCGACGGCAGGCCGAGGTTGGAGAAGATCGTCGATTCGAGCGCGACGACCGGACGCCGGCCGGCGATCGCGTCGGCCAC
>JACDGA010000278.1 GCA_013815505.1 Acidimicrobiia bacterium | reverse complement strand
AGCCAGATCGTGCGACTGACGGTGTAGAAGTCCATCACGGTCGGTCCGAGCTGCTCGCGGTGCGTCGCCGTGCCAGATTGCTTCACGCCACCGAACGGGGCGTTGAGCGCAGCACCCACTGTCGCTCGGTTGACCCGCACCATCCCCGCTTCGACGTTGGCAGCGAAGTGCTGCGCCGACGCCAACGAGGTCGTGCAGATCGCCGCCGTGAGCCCATACTCGACGGCGTTGGCGGACTCGATCGCCTCGTCCAGCGAGTCGACCCGCTCGAACCCGATGATCGGGCCGAACACCTCCCGTTGCGCCAGCTCCATCTCGGGCGTCACGTCGGCGAACACCGTCGGCGGGAAGAACCAGCCGTGCTCGCGCGACGTGCCGCCGGCACGCTCACCGCCGGTGACGAGCCGGGCGCCCGCTGCGGATGCCCGCTCGGTCTCCTCGGCCATCGTCGCCAACGCAGCTTCGTTCACGAGCGGGCCCATCGTGACGCCGTCGGCGTCACCCGGCCCGAGGACGTGGCGTTCGGCGCGGTCGACGACGCGCTCGAGCAGCTCGTCGTGCACCGCACCGGCTACGAGGACCCGACCGGCGCCGGTGCACGCCTGACCCGAGAGTGAGAACGCCGATCGGGCGACGATGTCCGCGGCGGCGTCGAGATCGGCGTCGGCAAGCACGACGATCGGGTTCTTACCACCGAGCTCGAGCTGCAGCCGCTGCCCGAGGCGTGCGCCGTCGTGGATGCGACGGCCGACGGCGGTCGAGCCGGTGAACGTCACGGCGGCGACCCGTGGGTCTGTCACGAGGTGCGCACCGGCGGCGACGCCGTGCACGACGTTGAGCACTCCGTCGGGCAGGCCGGCGTCGACGAACGCCTGCGCCAACCGGTCGCCCATCAGCGGGGACATCGGCGAGGGTTTGAAGACGACGGCGTTGCCGGCGGCGAGGGCAGGAGCGATCTTGCGGCTCGCCATGTTGAGCGGGAAGTTCCACGGCGTGATCACAGCGACGACGCCGACAGGATCGAGCACCGAGTACACGAGCGGCGTGTCGTCGCTCGGGTATGTGGCGCCGCGTACGCGGTACGCCTCGCCGGCGTAGAGCTCGAGGTTCTTCGGGGTCCTCCCTGCCTCGTTGCGGGCGTCGCCGAGCGGCTTGCCCTCCTCGGCGACCATCAGCGACGCCAGCTCGTCGGCCTGCTCGGCGAGGAAGCGGGCGGCTGCGGTGAGCACCTCCGCGCGGCGTGTCGGGGTCGACGCCCTCCACGCGGCGAGCCCGTCGAGCGCGGCGTCGACGGCGGCTGTCACATCGTCGGTGGTCGACTCGGGTGCGACCGACACGACGGTGCGCGAGTCAGCGGGGTTGCGCCGCTCGAAGCTGGCGCCGTCCGACGCCTGGCGGCGTTCGCCGCCGATCAGGTTGGAGACGGTCACGGCATCAGCGGCGGTCGTCATCTGCCCGGTGCTGCCCAGTTCTCCCACTTGGCGAAGTCGACGGTCGTGCCGATGCGCTCGGCGATCGCCGAGACGCCCGCCTGGCAGCATGAGATGTCCTCCGCGGTGTGGCCGCCCGACACGCCGATGCCGCCGACGACCTCTCCGTCGATCTCGATCGGCCAGCCGCCGACGAAGATCGAGAATCGACCCTGGTGCATGTTCATGATGCCGAACGCCTCCTGGCCGGGCTGGGCGTTGGTGTAGGTGTGCGTCGGACGCCGGTGGCAGGCGGCAGTGAATGCCTTGTTGATCGCGATCTCGACGCTGGTCGGCTTCCCGTTGTCGGGGCGCTTGAGCGCGATCGGCCAGCCGGCGGCGTCGGACACGCAGATCACCGATGCGACGCCGAGCTCCTCTGCCTTGGCGAGCGCGGCGTCGATGCCGACCTCGGCCTCCTCCAGTGTCAGGCGGTGGGTGACGATCATCGGTTGACCTCCTCGAGAGGTTGGGTAGTTGGTGATCCGGCGGCGGCGAGCTCGTAGGCGAGCCCGGCGACGGCGACATCCTGGATCGCGACGCCCTGTGACTCGAACAGCACCGGCGCCGGCCCGGCGCGCGGCACGGCGACGGTTCCCGCAGCGACGGCGTGCAGCTCGACGGCACGATCCCACTCGAACCGGCCGGTGCCGGCGGCGTGGATGAGGTCGCCGCACTCGGTGCGCGACCCGACGACGTCGTCACACACCACGGTGGCGCACCGCGCGACGAGTTCGGGATCGATCTCGACCCGATCGTGCTTCGTCGCCCCGACGGCACAGATCAGTGCGTCGTCACCCACGGAGTCGGACGGGAAGAGCGGCGCCTGCGTCGACGTGACGGTGACGATCACGTGCGCGTCGGCAACAGCCGCGATCGGGTCCTCGACGGCACGGGCAGGGAGCAATGCGGCGCGCCCTCGTGCGGCCAGTGCGTGCGTCGCGCCGCTGCCGGGACGTCCGCAGATTCGGAGCTCGGCGAGTCCGGGGAGCGCCGTGCCCAACATCCGAACGTGCGGCCATGCCTGGTTCCCGGTGCCGATCACGGTCGCGATCGTCGCGTCTCGCGCGGCGAGATGGTGGATGGCGAGCGACGAGACGGCGGGGGTCCGCAGGTTCGTGATCGCGCCTCCGTCGAGGGTGGCGAGCGGCTGGCCGTCGACGTCGAAGAGCACGATGACGAACGTGAAGCGACCATCTGTGGTGGCGTACAGCTTGCCCCCTCGGTACGGCGGCACGACGGCCGCCATCGCCGAGGCGATGCCGATCGCAGCGGACGCTCTGACGCGCTGCGTCGTCGCCGCCGTGCCGTGCCCCCACGCCTCGAACGCCGACCACACCGCGCGCGCTGCTGCAGCGGGGTCGACGAGCTGCTCGATCTCGAGATCGGAGAGGTGTCGCACAGATTGCATACTGTATGCGCGATGGATCCCGGCGTGTCCACCTCTCGCCCGCAGTGGCTCGCCTTCGGTCTCGTCTGCCTCGCCTACCTTGGCGTCACGGTCGGTGAGCAGGTGCTGTCACCCGTGCTGCCCGACGTCAGCGCCGATCTCGGGATCAGTGAAGGGCAATCGGGACTGGCGTTCGGGATGCTGGCGCTGGCGATCGCGGTCGCCAACCTCGTCGGCGGTGCCGTGCTCGGCCGCACCGGCGGGCGGATGCTGATGCTCGCCGGGCTCGCCGCCACCGTGATCGGCGCCGTCTGCGGCGCGACCGCCAACGGGTTCGCAACGATGGTCGTGGCGCAGGTGCTGCTCGGTACCGGCGCAGGGCTGTACTTCCCTGCGGGCCTCCAGGCCGTGGCGTTCATCGCCGGGTCGTCGCGCAAGGGCTTCGCGATGGGCATCTACGGTGTCGCTTTCTCCGGGGGGTTGACGGCGGCTGCCCTGCTCGGCGCGCTCGGTGCTGCGCAGGGATGGCGTCTCGCGTTCTGGGCGGCGGCTGGGCTCGGCGCTGCAGCCTTCGTCGCCACGCTCGGCGTCCGCCTCCCGCCGGCGACCGGCGCGCCGGTCTCGTTCCGGTTTCCCCGTCGCGCGCTCACGGGGCTTCCCACC
>JACDGA010000051.1 GCA_013815505.1 Acidimicrobiia bacterium | reverse complement strand
CGTTCGCACCGCACATCGACACGGGCGACCACGTCATCATCGTCAACGCCAGCAAGGTCGTGCTCACCGCGGGCAAGGCCGATCGTGAGCGTGTGTACCGCCACAGCGGCTACCCCGGCGGCCTGAAGTCGAAGTCGTACGCCGAGCTGCTGGCGACCAAGCCCGCCGACGCGGTGCGCAACAGCGTGAAGGGAATGCTGCCGAAGGGTCCGCTCGGACGCCAGATGCTCACGAAGCTGAAGGTCTACGAGGGTCCCCAGCACCCGCACCTGGCCCAGAACCCGCTCACGCTCGAGATCTGACGGAGACGACATGACCACCCCGCTCACGCAGACCACCGGCCGCCGCAAAGAAGCGATCGCTCGCGCTC
Source organism: Acidimicrobiia bacterium (assembly GCA_013815505.1). Lineage (GTDB taxonomy): Bacteria > Actinomycetota > Acidimicrobiia > Acidimicrobiales > Ilumatobacteraceae > JACDHN01. Next base: position 8,853 of record JACDGA010000051.1, on the reverse strand, counting down.
GACTGCGCCCGGGTACCGGCGTCGTCACCGTCAACGGACGTGCCTTCGATGACTACTTCCCGACGGCGACGCAGCGCATGGTCGTGTCCGAACCGCTGCGCGTGAGCGAGGTCACCGAGGCCTACGACATCGACGCCGCGATCATCGGTGGCGGCGCGAGCGGTCAGGCCGGCGCGTTGCGCATGGCGATCGCCCGCTCGCTCGTCGAGCTCGATCCTGACCGCCGCGCAGCGCTCAAGCGGGCAGGGCTGCTCAGCCGTGACTCGCGTCGCAAGGAATCGAAGAAGTACGGCCTGAAGAAGGCCCGCAAGGCGCCGCAGTACACCAAGCGCTGACCGGGCCGTGAGGTTCGGCACCGACGGCGTCCGCGGCGTCGCCAACACCGAGCTCGCCCCGTCCTACGCGCTCGCTCTCGGGCGCACCGCGGCTCGCGTGCTCGGCGTCCGACGCGCCGTCATCGGCGGCGACACGCGCCGCTCCACCCCGATGTTCGAGCACGCGCTCGCAGCCGGGCTCGCCAGCGCCGGCGTCGACGTGACGCTCGTCGGTGTCGTGCCGACGCCCGTCGTCGCGTTCGAGGCGAGTCGTGATGACGCCACGCTCGGCGCCGTCGTGTCGGCGTCGCACAACGTGTTCACCGACAACGGCGTCAAGCTCTTCGCGCCCGGCGGGCACAAGCTCTCCGACGACGTCCAGACCCGCATCGAGGCGTCGCTGCACGACGAGGGGTTCGGTGTCGCCGCCCCCGAAGCGGTCGGCACGATCCGGGTCGCCGACGACGGCGGTGAGCGACTCGACGACTATCGCAGCCACGTCCTCGCGGCGCTCGATGGACGGTCGCTGTCGGGCCTCACCGTCGCCCTCGATGCGGCGAACGGCGCGGGTCATCGAATCGCGCCCGAGATCTTCACCGCCGCGGGTGCGTCCGTGATCGCCGTGCACGTCGATCCCGACGGGGCCAACATCAACGCCGGGTGCGGCGCGACGCAACCCGAGTCGCTCGCCGCGGCCGTGCGCGCCGAGGGGGCGGACATCGGTGTTGCGCTCGACGGTGACGGCGATCGCTGCATCGCTGTCGATGCCGACGGCGCCGTGGTCGACGGCGACCACATCCTCGCCATCTGCGCAACCGATCTGCGTGATCGAGGCGCGCTGCGCGCCGACACGGTCGTCGTCACGGTGATGACGAACCTCGGCTTCCGCCTCGCCATGGAGGCCGCCGGCATCCGCGTCGTCGAGACGGCGGTCGGTGACCGCTACGTGCTGGAGGCGCTCGAGCGGGAGTCCCTCTCGCTCGGCGGCGAGCAGAGCGGTCACGTCATCTTCCGCGACCGTTCCACCACGGGCGACGGCATCCTCACCGGACTCGTGCTGGCCGACATCGTCGCACGATCCGGACGCTCGTTGAGCGAGCTCGCGGCCGAGGCGATGACGTCGCTCCCGCAGGTTCTGGTCAACGTGGCGACCCCGCCGACCGACGACGCATCGCCGGGTGCGCCGCGTCGCGACTGGACGGCCGTACTGGCCGACGACATCGCCGCCGTCGAGGCCGAGCTCGGCGACCACGGCCGTGTGCTCGTGCGCCCGAGCGGCACGGAGCCTCTGGTGAGAGTGATGGTCGAGGCACCGACCGAGCAGGACGCCGAACGCGCCGCAGCACGCCTCGTGGCCGCGATCGACGACCGATCTCGTCTCGACGAGCCTGCCCCGACCGACCAGTAGCCTGCACGCATGTGCGGCATCATCGGCATCCTGAGCCGTCCGAGCACGCGCTCGATCCCCGCCTCCGGTGAGCTCGTCGGGGGACTCGAGCGTGCTCTCGACGCCCGTCCCGACGTCGCCGCGGTTGCCGACCGGGCATTCGAGGTCGACCGGCTGCTGCGCGGCGTTCCCGGCGTGTTGGCGCTCTGTGGCGACCGTGATCTCGCCAGCGCGCTGACGGCGAGACTCGACCAGCTCGACGCCTTCGTGGAGGAGCTCGATCGTGGCCTCGAGGAGAAGGGGCCCGACGACGAAGCGTTCGACGCCGAGGCGGCGTCGTTGATCCGCTTGCGCGATGCGCTGTGGGCGCTGCGACGCGACCGCCTCCCCACCGCCCGTCGCGTCAGCACCCTCGCCGAGGGCTCCCTGCGTCCGTCGACTGTCGCCGGCTACCTCGCCGTGCAACAGTCGCTCAGCGCGCTCGATCGGCTCGAGGTGCGGGGGCGTGACTCTGCCGGTGTGCACCTGTTCGTGTGGGGTCACGACATCGATGCCGGCGACCGTGACCTGCTCGCCGCCGTCGCCGAGCGTGACGATGCGCTGTTCCAGTCGCAGTCCGTGCGTCTCGTCGACGGTTGCCTGTCGTTCGTGTACAAGGCGGCGGCCGAGATCGGCGAGCTCGGCGACAACACGGCGGCGCTGCGGGCGGCGATCCAGGGTGACGACCTGCTGCGGCGGGCGTTGCAGTCCGAGCAGGCCGCTGTGGCGATCCTCGGGCACACGCGCTGGGCGAGCGTCGGCGCCATCTCTGAACCCAACGCCCACCCCGTCAACAGCGACGAGGTCGACGCCGGCACGGGCGGCCGCAGCACGGGCAGCGACACCGACGATGCGCCCTACGTCGTGGCCGCGCTCAACGGCGACGTCGACAACCACGTCGACCTCCGGGCCGAGCACGCGCTGCGCTTCGCCGTACCCATCACCACGGACGCGAAGGTGATCCCGGCACTCGTCGCCCGCCAGATGCGCACGGTCGATCCGGCCACCGCGTTCCGCAGGGCCGTCGCCGGCTTCCACGGTTCGATCGCAATCGGCGCCGCAACCGCCTCGTCGCCCAACGAGCTGATGCTGGCGTTGCACGGCAGCGGGCAGGGCCTGTACATCGGGCTCGCCGAGGACCGCTACGTCGTGGCCAGCGAACCGTACGGTCTCGTCGAGGAGACGGCCGACTACGTGCGCCTCGACGGCGAGCACGGTGGCGAGGTCGTCGTGCTCGATGGCACGCTCGCCGGATCGCACGACGGCATCGCCCGCAGCACCTTCGACGGCGAGGTCAACCCCGTGACGCCCGACGACGTCGTGACCGCCGAGATCACGACTCGCGACATCGACCGCGGCTCGTCCCCGCACTTCTTGCTGAAAGAGATCACGGAGTCGCCCGAGAGCCTGCGCAAGACGCTGCGGGGCAAGATCGTCGATCACGACGGCCAGCTGCACAGCAGGGTCGGCGAGCGGACGTTGCCGAGCGCCATCGCCGATCGCCTGGCGACAGGTGCGATCCGGCGCATCCGGGTGATCGGCCAGGGCACGGCCGCGGTCGCCGGTCAGAGCATGGCGGCACTGCTCGACGAGCTCACCGATGGCGAGCTGGACGTCGACGCTGTCACGGCGACTGAGCTGTCGGGTTTCAGCCTGCGTCTCGACATGTCCGACACGCTCGCCGTCGCCGTGAGCCAGAGCGGCACCACCACCGACACGAACCGCACCGTCGATCTGTTGCGCGCACGCGGCGCCGCCGTCATCGCCATCGTCAACCGTCGCGGGAGCGACCTCACCGAGAAGGCGGATGGCGTCCTGTACACGAGCGACGGCCGTGACGTGGAGATGAGCGTCGCATCGACGAAGGCGTTCTACTCCCAGGTCGCCGCCGGGGCGCTGCTCGCCTGCGCGATCAGCGAAGCCGCCGGCACCGGCTCCGATGAGCGCCGCCATCGACTCCTGTCGTCGCTGCGCGATCTCCCGGCGGCGATGCGCACGGTGCTGTCGAACCGCCCTCGCGTCGCCGAGGCGGCACAGCGGTTCGCGCCGACGAAGCGCTACTGGGCCGTCGTCGGCAACGGCCCCAACAAGGTTGCGGCGGAGGAGGTCAGGATCAAGCTCTCCGAGCTCTGCTACAAGTCCATCGCCTGCGACGTCACGGAAGACAAGAAGCACATCGACCTGTCGTCCGAACCGCTTATCCTCGTCTGCGCCGCAGGACTCTCGGGCGGCACAGCGGCCGACGTCGTCAAGGAGGTCGCGATCTTCCGGGCGCACAAGGCGGTGCCGATCGTGATCGTCAACGAGGGCGAGCAACGCTTCGACGCCGCGGCGACCATCACCGTGCCCGTCGTCGATCCTGCGCTCGGCTTCGTGCTGTCAGCGATGGTCGGGCACCTGTTCGGTTACGAGGCGGCGCTCGCCATCGACGAATCGGCGCGGCCGCTGCACTCTGCTCGCGAGATCGTGGAGCGGGCGGCGGCGGAGGGTTCGTCGGGCGAGGCCGTCCTCGGACGCGTCAGCGCACGGATCCGCCCGATGGTCGACCAGTTCTTCGCCGGGATCCGGTCAGGGCGCTTCGACGGACATCTCGAAGCGAGCTCGGCCGTTCGCCTCGCCTCGCTGATGCACACGATGCTCGACGACAGCCCGCTCGAGACGTACTCCAGCGTGTCCGGCAAGGTGGCGACACCCGGCAACCTTCTCGACGACCTGATGAGCTCGCTCACACAGGCCATCGAGGAGCTGACCCGTCCCGTCGATGCCATCAAGCACCAGGCCAAGACCGTCACGGTCGGCATCTCGCGCAGCGACGAGGGCGTGCTCGATCGTCCGCTCGTGCAGGCGGCGTTCCAAGCCGGTGCCGGTCGCGATGTGCTCACCTATCGCTGCATCAAGGTGCTCGCCGACCTCGACGCCGCCGTCGCCGAGGTCAAGGGATTCACCCGCTACCGCGTCACGGGCAACTCGATCGAGGTCGTCGACCGGGGCGGTCTGGCACGCAACCTGCGCAGCAGGGTCGACACGAACGCCGCACTCAAGGGCACGAAGCGCAGCGTCGCCAACGGGCGCGAGCTCGTCGTCGCCAGGGGCCGCCGCGACGGCAGGACGGTCATCCTCGTACCAGAGACGAAGGGGAGCGAGTGCACCGGCATCACACTGCTGCACGTGCGATTCCACGATCGGCTGCCGGCAACGACGATGCGCACGGTCATGGCCGGCTACGACCGCCGCTACGACCGCCTCGTCGACTTCGTCACCGAGACGGAGGGCGAGTTCGACGACTGCCGGCTCGCCGACGTGTCGGTCGAGGACCTTCTCATCGAGCCGATCGCAGGTCTCGCCGACACGTGGGTCAGCCCGTCGGGGTGATCGGCGTCGGTGTCGATGCGGTCGACATCGATCGCTTCGCCCGATCGCTGGCCCGCACGCCCGGGATGCGCACGCGCCTGTTCACGGCGCAGGAGCTCGCCGACGTCGCGCCGCGAGTCGACCCCGTCCCTGCGCTCGCCGCCCGCTTCGCCGCACGTGAGGCGACGATGAAGGCACTCGGGCTGGGCCTCGGGGCGTTCGGCTTCCACGAAGTCTCGGTGGAGCGCCAGCCGTCGGGCCGTCCGACGCTCGTCGTGACCGGGCGAGCGCGGGAGCTCGCCGACGATGCGGGAGTGCAGGCGTGGCACCTGTCGCTCACCCACACCGCGACGGTCGCCATCGCCGTCGTCACCGCGTCGTGACCCAAGTGTGCCCAAGTGACGAGGAGGGCCGGCGCCCCCGGCGGGCCAGACTGACGCGATGACCCCGACGGCACCCCTCGCGCAGCTGCGCACCCGAGTGGGCGAGGCCGTGTTCAGCGCCGTCGCCGGACGGCAAGGACCCGACGACCGGGCGAGGATCGTCGACACGCCGGGTCCACGATGGTTCGACGACCCGAGTCCGATCACCATCGTGCACGCCGACTCGTCGATGTTCGTCGGTGGATTGCGTGCCCTGCTGTTGCAGTCGCTGCATCCGCTGGCGATGGCAGGCGTCGCCGAGCACAGCGACTACCGCCACGATCCGTGGGGTCGCCTCGCACGCACGAGCTACTTCCTCGCCGCCACGACGTACGGGTCGGCACCCATCGCCGAGGAGGCAGTCGCCACCGTGCGCGCCGTGCACACGCGGGTCCACGGGGTGGCGGGCGACGGCCGTCCCTACGCGGCGAGCGACCCGCACCTGCTGCGATGGGTGCACGTCGCAGAGGTCGACAGCTTCCTGCGCGCGCACCGCCGGTTCGGACGCGAACCGCTGACGGCGGAGGGGTACGACCACTACGTCGAGCAGATGGCGAGAATCGGGTCGGCCCTCGGCGCTGAGGAGCTGCCCACCACGTGCGCCGAGCTGGATACCGCGATCCAGGGCTACCGGCCGGAGCTGCGCAGCACCCCAGCGGCTCGTCGCGCCGCACGATTCCTCATCCTGCAGCCGCCGATGCCGGTAGTGGCGCGCGGCCCGTATCTCGCGCTCGCAGCAGCGGCGGCGTCGATGCTCCCGTGGTGGGCGCGCTGGCCGCTGCGCTTACCATGGCTCCCGCTCACAGAGGCAACGGCGATCGCGGCGCTGGGCGACGCGGTCACGCGCACCATTCGCTGGGCGACGACCGCACCCCCACCCGTCCTGTCATGAGCGTTGTGGCGAAATCGCCACGATCCTCATGACAGAACGGGTGCGCGGGTGGTTCGGTCAGTTGCGCATGATGCCGCGATGGCCGGTGCTCGCAGGGATCACGAGCGGCGTGTGGCTGATCGGGTCGTCGATGACCACGCACTCGAGTCCGAAGATGTCGGCGACGGTGCCGGCTGTGATCACGGCGTGCGGCGTACCGCTCGCCACGACGGCGCCGTCGCGCAGCGCGACGAGGTGGTGCGCGTAGCGGCAGGCGAGGTTGAGGTCGTGCAGCACGACGACGACCGTGCGACCGGCCTCGTGGTTCAACCGGGCGACGAGGTCGAGCACGTCGATCTGGTGGGTGATGTCGAGAAACGTCGTCGGCTCGTCGAGCAGCAGGAGCTCGGTCTCCTGGGCGAGTGCCATCGCGATCCACACGCGTTGGCGTTGGCCGCCGGAGAGCTCGTCGACGGGGCGGTCGGCGAGCTCCACCGTGCCCGTTGCGGTCAGCGCCGATCGCACTGCGGACTCGTCGTCGCCCGACCACTGCCGCAACCACGTCTGGTGCGGTGTGCGCCCGCGAGCGACGAGGTCGGCGACGGTGATGCCGTCGGGGGTAACCGGGCTCTGCGGCAGCAGGCCGAGGCGGCGTGCGACCTCCTTCGTCGGCAGCCGATGGATCTGCTGACCGTCGAGCAGCACGTGCCCGGATCGCGGCTTGAGCAACCTCGCAAGCGCACGCAGCAGCGTCGACTTCCCACAGGCGTTCGGACCGACGATCGCCGTCACCTTCTCGTCGGGGATCTCGATGCTCAGGTCCTGCGTGACAACGTGATCGTCGTAGGCAAGCGAGAGATGTTCGGCGCGCAGACGACTCATCGGCCCGGCGCCGCCTTCCTCGCTCGGTGGGTGAGATCGACCACCGCGGTGCGGATCTCGACGGCGTCGTGCAGCGGCCCGTCGCCGAACCCAACTCGTGCCATCCGGAACCCCTCTGCGGTGTCGGCGTAGAGCGTGACGCCATGGCGGTCGATGACGTGAACCGTCGCCGCCGTCGCCGACGACAAGCCGGCGAGGTGCTGTGCCATCGCGAGGGTCGCGTCGGCGTGGTCGGCGTTCATGTGGTCGATGGCGGCGCGGGCGTGGGGGAGCACCGGATCTGCGGACGCCGCGGCGACAGCGGCGCCGTCGACCCAGCTCATCGAGCCGAAGCCGCCGACGAACCGTTCCGCGACGGGGCAGCACCAGGGACGACGAGTCTGCTCGTCGACACAGTCCGGTCGCTGGAACCGCCGGCGCACGGCACGTACGTGTGGGGCGGCGCGGAGTCGCGCACCATGACGGCGGTTCGCAAGTACGTGCGCCGAGAGCTCGGCGTCGCACGCGAGTCGGTCTCGCTCGTCGCCTACTGGCGGCTGACCTGAGAAACGGTTCCCGTACCATGTCGGGGTGATTCCCGTCCTCACGCCTGACGAGATGACGGCCGTGGACGCCGCGGCGCCCGAGCCCATCGACGTGTTGATCGATCGAGCCGGTGCCGCCGTCGCCCGCAGCGCAATGCAGCTGATGGGCGGCGGCGCCTACGGCCGGCGTGTGCACGTCATCGTCGGCAAGGGCAACAACGGCGGCGACGGGCGGCGTGCCGCAGCGTTGCTCGCCGCGGCAGGCGCCAGCGTCGAAGTGCACGACGCGGCGAACTGCCCGCTCGAGCTCGACAGGTCCGACCTCGTCATCGATGCCGCCTACGGCACCGGCTTCCACGGCGAGTGGGTTGCGCCGGACATCGACGCCGCGCCGGTGCTCGCCGTCGACATCCCGTCGGGCGTCGACGGCATGACCGGCGTGGTGAGCGGGCGAGCGCTGCAGGCCGACGTGACGGTGACGTTCGGGGCGATGAAGCCCGGTCACCTTTTCGGCGACGGCCGCGCACTGTCGGGGCGCGTCGATGTCGCCGACATCGGGCTGCCGCTCGACCGGCAGGAAATGTCGCGGCGCACCGGTGTCGTCGACGAGGACGACATTGCGTCCTGGTGGCAGCCGCGTCCGCACGACGCACACAAGTGGTCGTCTGCGCTGCGCGTCGTCGCCGGCAGTCCCGGGATGGGGGGAGCGGCGTGGCTGACGGCAGAGGCTGCGACCCGCGCCGGCGCAGGGCTCGTGCACCTGATGTCGCCCGGCGGACATGTCACCGCCCCGAAGGAGGTGATCACCGCGCCGCTCGCCAGCGAGGACTGGCACCGCGGTGCGCTGCGTGACCTCGACCGGTTCCATGCGCTCGTGATCGGCCCGGGACTCGGGCGTCACGAGCGCAACGTCGCGCCCGGCGTCAACACCGTGAACGACGCCGGCGTGCCGGTCGTCGTCGACGGCGATGCGCTCTTCGCCCTCGCCGTTGCGGACGGCACGGTCGCCGAACGGATACGGCGGCGACGCCGCGCCACGATCCTGACGCCGCACGACGGTGAG
>JACDGA010000277.1 GCA_013815505.1 Acidimicrobiia bacterium | reverse complement strand
GAGCGTCGCGTTGACGTTGCCCACCTCGGTCGCCCTCACCTGTTCGATGGCGTGATCGTGCGCCTCCCCCTCGTGCTCGCGGATCCGCTCCGCAGCAGGGCGGAGCTGATTGGCGAGATCGCCCTGCACCGAGTCCTGCAGCGCACTGAAACCTCGGTACCCGAGCTTCGTCGCCAGGCGCACGACGGTGGCGGCGCCGGTGCCCGCTGCCGCTGCGAGGTCGGCGACGGTGCCGAAGCCGACGAGGTGCGGACGCTCGACGATGACCCCGGCGACCCTGCGTTCGGAGACGGTCAACGCCGCACCCGCGTTCCGGATGCGATTGGCGACCTCCACGGGCGGGAGATACTAGATGGCGTGAACGCTCCGCCCCGACCGATCAGGTCGCTTGCCTCCGACAACGCGTCGACCGTCCATCCCGCCGTAATGGAGGCGATCGCCGCCGCGAACACCGGACACGCACTCCCCTACGGCGACGACGACCTCACCCGATCGTGCCAGCGCGCCTTCGACGAGCTGTTCGACACGGACACGCGCGCGTTCCTCACGTTCAACGGGACGGGCTCGAACCTCATCGCGCTCGCCGCGCTGCTCGGACCTGCCGATGCCGTGGTCTGCACCCAGCAGGCGCACATCAACCTCGACGAGGCGGGCGCCCCCGAGCGGTTCCTCGGCGCGAAGCTGATCGATGTGCCGACGAGGGAGGCAAAGCTCGCTCCCGACGATCTGGCTCCGCTGCGCGAGCTGCTCGGCAACCCTCATCACGTGCAGCCCGCCGTGCTGTCCTTGACTCAGAGCACCGAGCTCGGCACCGTGTACCAAGAGGACGAGGTGGCTGCCCTGTGTGGTGCTGCGCACGAGCTCGGCATGCGCGTCCACGTCGACGGCGCACGCATCGCCAACGCCGTCGCCGCGCGTGGCGGCACGCGCGAGGCGCTGCGGCGGATGACCGTCGAGGCCGGTGTCGACGTGGTCACGTTCGGTGGCACCAAGAACGGACTGATGGGCGCGGAAGCGGTCGTGTTCCTCGACCCCGACCTCGCAACCCGCGGCGAGCTGCTGCGCAAGCAGGCCAACCAGCTGGCGTCCAAGATGCGTTACCTCGCGGCGCAGGTCATGGCGATTCTCGAGAATGATCGCTGGCTCGAGCTGGCCGGTCACGCCAACGACATGACCCGTCGACTGTGGGAAGCGACGACCCCGATTGCCGGCGTCGTCCACGAACGTGCCCCCGAGGTCAACTCGCTCTTCCCCGTACTGCCCGCCGCCGCCATCGAACCGTTGCGCGAGTGGTGCTTCTTCTGGGATTGGGAGCCGTCGCGATGCCAGGTCAGGTGGATGACGGCGTGGGACACGACGACCGAGGACGTCGAGCTGTTCGCACGTGGCATCCGCCACTACTTGGAGAGTGCAATTGACTAGACCGTTTCGGTGCTTCTACATTTCAAGGTGCACGGTCCAGTCGAAGGGGGTCTCGATGGAATCGCTCGAGTTGGGTGTGCGGCCTGCCGCCGCCGATGACGACTGGATGGACACGGCCGCCTGCAAGGGGCTCACCCACTTGTTCTTCCCCGGCCCCGCCGAGCGGCCGCAGGCCCGTCAGCGGCGCGAAGCCACCGCTCGCGGCGTCTGTGGGTCCTGCGCCGTGCAGGGCGACTGCCGCACCTTCGCACGGACGCACCACGAGTACGGGCTGTGGGGTGGCGAGAGCGAGGACGAGCGGCATTCGGCCGGCTACCGGTTGATCGCCCCGATCGGCGTGCGGGCCCGGGGCGCCTGATCCCGACCGGACGTGTCTGCGTCGTCGGTAGCGCCAATCTCGACATCGTCGCTGCAGCGTCTCGGCATCCCCGCCCGGGCGAGACGGTGCTCGGCACGGCGTACGCGCAGCACCCGGGCGGCAAGGGTCTGAACCAGGCGGTCGCCGCTGCACGGGCAGGCGCCACCGTGCGGTTCGTCGGTGCCGTCGGCGACGACGACGCGGGACGCCTGCTCTTCGACGTCCTCTCGAGCGACGGCATCGACGCCACCGAGCTGCGAACGTCGACGATGCCCACGGGACGTGCCGTGATCGTGGTCGCCGACGACGGCGAGAACACGATCGTCGTCGTGCCCGGCGCGAACGCGGACGCAGCGGTGACGTCGCTGCCGCCGTGCGACGTCGTGCTCGCACAGCTCGAACTGCGGCTCGCCGTGATCGCGGGCGCACTGCGTACGGCACGCGAGCGCGGCATCCTCACGATGCTCAACCCCGCCCCGGCGGGAGCGCTCGGCGACGCCCTGCGCAACGCGCTCGCAATGTGCGACGTCGTCGTGCCCAACGAGCACGAGCTGGAGTTGCTCGGTGGTGCGCCTGCACTGCTCGCCACGGGCGTCGGCACCGTCATCGTGACAAGGGGGGCGCAGGGCGTGGACGTGGTGCGTGGGGACGGCGTCGAACACGTTGACGCACATGCGGTGACGCCGGTCGACACGACGGGTGCCGGCGACACGTTCTGCGGGTATCTCGCCGCCGGGCTGGCTGCCGGAGTGAACGACGGTGACGCGGTCCGGCGCGCCGTGGTCGCAGCGGCGCTCTCGACGACGCGCGCCGGTGCGGTGCCGTCGATCCCCACCGCCAGCGAGGTCGACGCCGCCGCCGCTCAGTGACGCAGCGTCAATGCCGTCCAACCCTGCGTGTCGTGTTGCTCGACGAGGTGCATCGGTTCGAGCGCGGCGAGCACGTGATCGTCGCGGCGGCGTAGCAGGCCGCTCACGACGAGCACCCCGCCGGGCGCCGTCAACCGTCTGAGGTCGGGGGCGAGCGAGATCAGCACGGGTGCGAGGATGTTGGCGACGACGATGTCGAACGGCCCGTCGAGCTCGGTGGCCGGCGTGCGTCGGGCGTCGAGGACGGCGTCGACGTGGTTGCGCTTGGCGTTGTCGGCTGTCGCCTCGATCGCTGCCTGAGAGATGTCGACGGCGACGACGCTGGGGGCGCCGCCGAGCGCGGCAACGATGCCGAGGACACCGCTTCCACAGCCGACATCGAGGATGGACGCGCCAGGCCACTGCACCGCACGCATTGCTCGCAGCGAGGCGATCGTCGTCGGGTGGTCGCCGAGCCCGAACGCCGCGCCAGGATCGATGCGCACCACGGTCAATCCGGGTCGCGTCTCGGTGTCGAACGACGTCCACGCCGGGACGACGACGAGGTCGCTCGCGATCCACGACGGCACGGCGTGTGCCCGCCACGAGTCCATGACGGATTCGTCGAGTTCGGCGACGTGCCACCGCCAGCGCGTCGGGAATGACTCGGCAGAGGCGGTGAGCGCAAGCTCGTCGTCACCAAGCACGGTGACCAGCTCGACGAGCGTCGAGTCGGTCGGCGCATCGCGTTCCTCGATCGCCGCCGCGCCGAGCGACCACAGCACGTCGGCGGCGAGCTCGGACTCGCTCGCCGGCACGGTGACGACGAATGCCCGCATCAGTCGATCCGGCGCAGCTCGTCGCGGAAGCGACGGGCACGGGCGACGTACGTCTCGAC
>JACDGA010000276.1 GCA_013815505.1 Acidimicrobiia bacterium | reverse complement strand
GCTCATCGAGGCTCAGACCGACGTGGCGCCGATGTCGCTCGCCGACGCGCAGGCGAGCGACCGGGTGCCGTGCCGCGTCTGCACGCCCGGCGTCAGCGAATGAGTCGCTGAGCCGTCACGCCGGTTCACCATGCGCGACTCGCTCGCCGGCGAGCTCGCCGACGTCGTCGGTCGGGCGCACGTCATCACCGATCGCGACCGCCTGGCCACGTTCGAGACGGACTGGACAGGCCGGTTCCAGGGCACGGCGGCGATGGTCGTGCGGCCCGGCTCGACCGACGAGGTGAGCGGAGTGCTCACTCGCTGCAAGGCGCAGGGCGTGGGCGTCGTGACGCAGGGCGGCAACACCGGACTCGTCGGCGGCGGCGTGCCACGCCCCGACGGCGACGCACCTGTTGTGCTGTCGACGATCCGGCTCGACGAGCTCGGGGGGGTCGACTGCGACGCGATGCAGGTCACGGCCGGCGCCGGCGTGACGCTGGCGGCATGGCAGGCGCAGGCGCGCGACGCCGGCCTCGACGCGCCCGTCGACTTCGCCAGCCGCGAGTCGGCAACGATCGGCGGCGCCGTCGCCACCAATGCAGGAGGCTCTCGCGTCGTACGGTTCGGGACGATGCGGTCCCAGGTCGTCGGGATCGAGGCCGTGCTCGCCGACGGATCGGTCGTCGGCTCGCTGTCGGGCCTGGCGAAAGAGACCGCCGGCATCCACTGGCCATCGCTGCTCGCTGGGAGCGAGGGAACGCTCGCCGTCGTCGCAGCCGCACGGCTGCGACTCGTGCCGTGGTATCGCAGGACCGCGACGGCGCTGGTCGCTGTCGACGACATCGCCGCCGCCGTCTCGCTGCTCGCGTACGTGCGGGCACGGCTCGACAGCCTCGATTCCATCGAGCTCGTGCTCCCTGCCGCAATGGCGCTCGTCGCCGAGCACCTCGGAGCCGACGTGCCGGTCGGCGACTCCGGCGCCTACGTGCTCGTCGAGTGCGCCGCCCACGACGACCCGGTGGACGAACTCGCGGCGGCGATCGAGTCGAGCGGCGCGGTGCTGGATGCCGCCGTGAGCGCTGAGGGTCCACGACGGGACCACCTCGTCGCCTTTCGCGACCGGATCACGGAGTCGATCGCCGCTGCCGGCGTGCCGTTGAAGCTCGACGTCGCCGTCCCCGTCTCACGCCTCGACGAGCTCGTCCGGCGTGCGACGGCGACGGTCGACGAGCTCGGTGGCCGACTCATCGCCTTCGGCCACCTCGCCGAAGGGAACCTCCACCTGAACGTGCTGGGCGCCGGCGACGCCGAGGCCATCACCGACACCGTGCTGCGCACCGCGACAGAGCTCGGTGGAACGATCTCGGCAGAGCACGGGATCGGCATCGCCAAGGCGCCGTGGCTCGGGCTCGTGCGCAGCGCCGCCGACCTCGCCGCCGCTCGTGCGGTGCGCGACGCGTTCGATCCGCAGCGGATGCTGAACGCAGGAGTGCTGGAGACGTGAGCGAACCAGCGAGCGAACCATCGTTGCGGTGCGCCGCTGCGCAGCAGCGGAGCGGTCATTGGTGCACCGCCCGTCGTCCCGGTCGATCCTCCACACGGCCATGGGTGCACCAATGAGCGACAGGATGGCGGGCTGATGGAGCTCGGGAGCATCCTCGCCTCGGGTTGGGCGTCTGGGATCAACCTCTACGGCACGGTGTTCCTGCTCGGCCTGGCCAACCGGCTCGACTGGGCGAGCACCCCACCCGCGCTCGGCGAGACATGGGTGCTCGTCCTCAGCGGACTGCTCTACGCCGTCGAGTTCGTCGTCGACAAGATCCCGTGGATCGACAGCCTCTGGGACGCGATCCACACGGCCATCCGCCCGATCGGCGGCGCAATCGTCGGTGCCGTGATCGCCAGGGATATCGGCGAACCCGAAGCACTCTCGGCGCTGCTCAGCGGTGGGTTCAGCCTGACGGCGCACTCGGCAAAGGCGAGCACCCGTGCGGTCGTCAACCTCTCGCCGGAACCGTTCACGAACATCGGCCTGTCGGTCGTCGAGGACGGCGCCGTGGCCGGCATGGTGGCGCTGGCAATCAACGAGCCGCAGATCGCCGCTGTCGTCGCCGTCGTGTTAGCGGTGCTGTGCATCGTCGTCGTGTGGCTTCTGTTCCGAACGGTCCGTCGTGTCCTCGGCCGCTGGCGAGAACGTCGTCGCGGTGGCCCCGACGTCGCTGCACAGAGAGAGTGAATTCCGTCTTATGTGTGCAATTCACTCGATCGTTCTGTCATGATCGTCGCATGGAAGCCACGCGTGCATCGCGCCGCAAGATGTCCGACGAGCACAAGGCTGCACTTGCTCAGGGTCGCACCGAGGGGCGAATCGTCAGGGACTACCTCGAAGCACTCAGGTCCAACCGGCCCAAGCGCGGTCGAAAGCGCACCGAGGCATCGATCACCCGCAGGCTCGAGGCGATCGAGAAGAGCCTCTCCGAGGCAAACCCGTTGAACGAGCTCAAGCTGGTGCAGGAGCGTCGCGACCTGCTCGCCGAGCGCGATTCGATGACGAACGGCGTCGACTTGAGTGACGTCGAGGACAAGTTCGTGCAGGTCGCAAAGGAGTATGGCGAGCGCCAGGGCATCAGTTACTCGTCATGGCGCGAGGTCGGAGTGCAGCCGAACGTGCTCAAGCGCGCCGGCGTCAGCCGTTCCGGCTGACCGCGACGCCGCTCGCAATCCGTTCGAGTTCCTCGAACACGAGGTCAACGCGCCCCAGCGAGCGTTGGAGGTCGAACGCGGCGTTCAACACGTCGCCATCGATTCCCGCTTCTCGCACGTCTGCGTCCTCGTCGAGCAGCGCACGGAACGATTGCGCCCGGTCCCAACTCTGTGCTGCCGCCCGTTGCACGACTCGATACGCGTCGTCACGAGTCATTCCTGCCGCCACGAGAGCAAGCAATACCGGCTGAGAGAACACGAGTCCATGACTCGACTCAAGGTTCTGCCGCATCCGCTCGGCATCCACCTCGAGGTGTGAGAGGAGGCGCGTCATGCGCACCAGCACGTAGTGCGCGAGCTGGGACGAGTCGGGAACCACAATCCGTTCGACAGAGGAGTGACTGATATCTCGTTCATGCCACAGTGCGACATCCTGCATGCCGGCCATGAGGTTCGACCGGAGCACGCGCGCCAGACCGGTCATTGTCTCGGCCGAGATCGGATTTCGCTTGTGTGGCATCGCCGACGAACCCTTTTGACCTGGGACGAAGCCTTCACGAACCTCCGCAACCTCGGTGCGCTGCAGGTGCCGCAACTCGACAGCCATCACCTCGACGGTCGCTCCGACCGACGCCAGCACCCACAGCAGCTCGGCGTGGCGATCACGGGCGAGCACCTGCGTCGCCGGCACCGGCGTGAGGCCGAGCGCCGCACCCACATGAGCCTCGACGCGTGGATCGATGTTGGAGTACGTGCCGACTGCTCCCGAGAGCTTGCACACGCCGACCGTTCGTCGGGCGGTGGCGAGCCGATCGAGGTCGCGAGCGAGCTGTAGCGCCCACAGCG
>JACDGA010000275.1 GCA_013815505.1 Acidimicrobiia bacterium | reverse complement strand
CACCCCGATGGTTCTCCTGCGCGAGCCGGAGGGACGCCGCCGGCTGCTGCCGATCCTCATCGGCACGGCGGAAGCCACCGCGATCCACACGTCGCTCGAGGGGCTCGAGCCGCCTCGCCCGCTCACACATGACCTGATGGCCATCCTGCTCGGCGAGTTCGGGGCATCCCTCGCTCGCATCGTCATCACCGAGGTCCGCGACCACACCTTCTACGCCGAGCTGCACCTCGTCGCCACGGACACCGACGGGGCAGACGGCGACGAACCCGATCACGTCATCTCCTGCCGGCCGTCCGATGCGATTGCGCTCGCGGTTCGAGTCGGTGCTCCGATCTTCGCCGCGGAGGATCTCGTCGACGAGTGCGGCCAGGAGGCCGCCGTCGTGTCCGACGACGACGACGCCGAGGAGATCATCGACGAGTTCCGTGACTTCATCGAGAACGTCAGCCCCGAAGATTTCGCTCCCTGACCGCGACTGGTACAGTCGATGAGTCACACGCAAGTAACTACGTCGCTGTGAGCGTTGGGGAGAAGGGACGAGGATGAACGAACAGGGGTACAGCGGGACGCAGGCGGCCAAGGTCGTCGGCATCACCTACCGCCAGCTCGACTACTGGGCACGCACCAACCTCGTCACCCCGTCGCTGGCATCGGCGAAGGGGAGTGGCAGCCGCCGGCTCTACTCGTACCGCGACCTGCTCGAGCTGCGCGTCGTGCGCACGTTGCTCGACGCCGGCATCGAGCTGCCACGCGTGCGCAGGGTGTTCGAGTACGTGCGTCAGCACGTCACCGACGACATCGGCGCCGCCCACCTCGTCATCAGCGGCACCGACGTCATGCTCTGCGAAGGTGACCAGCTGATCGACGTGCTGCGCAAGGGCCAGGGCGTGCTCAACGTGTTGCCGCTCGCGGGCATCAAAGAGGACGTCGACGGTCAGCTGTTGCCGCTCGCCGACGAGGCTCAGCGAGCCGAGCTCGCTGCGTCCGCTCGCCGCATCGGCTGACCTAACTCGGCACCGACTGCGCGTCGAGCTGGGGGCTCGACGTGGCGCTGCCTACGCTGCGGGGGTGTCAGAGCCAGAGCGTTCTCCCCTCGATGCCCTTCATCGGTCCGCCGGCGCCAAGATGGTGCCGTTCGGCGGCTGGGAGATGCCACTGGCCTACCCGTCTGGAACCGTCGACGAGCACCTCGCCTGCCGCCGTGACGCTGTCGTGTTCGACGTGTCGCACCTCGGCACCGTGCGCGTCGAGGGCGCCGACGCGCACGAGTTGCTGCAGCGCCAGCTGACCAATGACCTCGCAAAGGTGGCGCCGGGCCGGGCGCAGTACACGCACCTGCTCGATGCCCGTGACGGCTCGGTGCTCGACGACATCATCGTCTGGTGGCATCCGCGCCAGGACGACGCCGCCGACGTGTTCGACGTGATGCCGAACGCCTCCAACACCGATCGAGTGCGCCGCGCCATCGGCGGTGTCGAGACGACCCACAGCCGTGCCGTGCTCGCCGTCCAGGGCTTGCGGGCCGCCGAGCGCCTCGCCGCCGTGTTCCCCGAGGCAGCCGAGGTGCGCCGCTTCCGGGTGCAGGCGCTCGACTGGCGCGGTGTCGCCTGCACGGTCGCCGGCACCGGTTACACCGGAGAGTCGGGGGTCGAGATCGCCGTGCCCGCCGATGCCGCAGCCGACCTGTGGTCGTCAATCGTCGACGGGGGAGTGGTGCCGGCAGGGCTCGGCGCCCGCGACACGTTGCGCCTCGAGGCGGCCCTCCCGCTGCACGGCAACGAGCTCGGGCCTGGCATCACGCCGCTGCAGGCGGGGCTCGAGTGGGTCGTCGGGTGGGACAAGGGCGACTTCCGTGGCCGTGGTGCGCTCGAACGCGAGCGGGAGATCGGCGTCTCCAGAACGCTCGTCGGCGTCGTTACCGAGGGCCGTCGCCCGCCGCGCAGCGGATGCCCGATCCATGCCGGCGGTGAGCAGGTCGGCACGGTGACGAGCGGCAACTACTCGCCGGTGCTCGAACACGGGATTGCCCTCGGCTACGTCACCCGCGAGCTGAAGCTCGGCGACGACGTCGACATCGACGTGCGCGGCACCATCCTTCCCGGACGCATCGCCGAGACACCCTTCGTGTGACCCGTCGGCGGCTCAGTCGGGAATCCACGTCGCGTGGAAGCCGTACGGAACACGTGCTGGCAGCCTGATCCGGGCGACGGGTCCGGCGGGCACGTCACTGGCGTCGATGATGACGAGCTCGCTGACGTCGATCGCCTCGTCGTGCACGTAGGTGAGCAGGTAGCCGGCGTCGTCGTCGGGGTCGCCGCCCGCCGGGACGAAGAGCCACTCGTTGGCGTGCGACGTGGGACCAGGGTCCCAGCGCTGGCGCTCACCGCTGCGGAAGTCGTGCTTGATCAGGCCACCGAGGTCGACCGTGTCGGGGTTCTGACGGCTGCCGAGGAGGTAACCGAAGCGGTAGTCACGCCCGACTCGCCGTGGATCGCGTGTCGGCAGGTCGCCGGGATCGTCGTCGGTGAGCACCGACTCGTCGACGGCGCCGGCCGACAGGTCGATCGTCCACCTCCGCAGCGACGCCTCACCGCCGAGCAGTTCGCCCCGTGCGAACATCGACGTCAGCCGGCAGACGTCGACGACGACCTCACTCCGACGGCGGAAGGCGTTGACGCCGTGGAACACGAAGCAGGGGTCGATGTCGAACCACCGGATCCGGTCGGCGCCGCCAGCGAGAGGCATCACGCCGATGCGGGCGCCGGCGTCCGGTGTCCAGGCGTACGGGAAGCGGCCGCTGTGGGGGTGCTCGATGAAGTCGAGCGCCGCCTCGAGGTCGAACGTCACGGGCAGGTCCCAGAACACGACATCGCGGTCGGTGATCGCGAAGTCGTGCATCATCGTGCTGCGCGGGATGTCGACGACCTCGTGGTGGACGAGCGATCCGTCGGGATCGGTGATGTGGTACGTGAGGAACGGCGGGGTGAACCCGTAGCCGAAGCTGTGCATCCGACCGGTGACGGGATCGATCTTGGGGTGCGCCGTGAAGGCCGACGGGAGCTGTCCGTCGAAGTCGTGGACGCTGCTGGTGGACAGGTCTCGCGGATCGAGCTCGTAGGGCGAGCCCACCTCACCACTCGTCAGCAGTCGACCGGCGTGCCAGATCGCCGACACGTTGGACTGGTTCATGGCGCCACCCGGAGGTCCCTCGCCGAACGCAGCGCCCGATTCGTACATCGTCGTGCGCACGTAGCGGTTTCGGTACCACTTCGCCCGCCCCCCGCCGATGCGCACGCCGTGCACCATGCCGTCGCCGAAGAACCAGTGAGGTGAGGTGCCGACGGACGGGTTCGATCCGTTGCGCACGTAGGTGCCCGACAACTCTGGCGGGATCGATCCCGTGACCTCCAGACGGCGTGCGTACGTCTCGCGCTCGACGGGAGCGAACCCAGCTTGCATCCACCACGGTCGACGCGGATCGAACGCAGCGGTGGTCGGCGGGGATGAAACCGTCGTCGAAGGGATCGTGGTGGCCGGCGG
>JACDGA010000050.1 GCA_013815505.1 Acidimicrobiia bacterium | reverse complement strand
GCACGTGCTTGGCGACGTCGGCGACGGCAGCGGCGTTCTCGTTGCCGTGGAGCTGTGCGGCCTTCATGCCGGCGGTGTGGACGATGTCGATGACCCTCGACGGGTGCTCGTCTCGGAAGACACCGACCGTGAGGATCTCGGGTGGCAGCCGGCGGGTGATGTCGAACGCTCGCTGCACGGCGATCTGGCGCGGCGACGGGGCAAACACGAACCCGACGGCGTCGGCACCCATGGCGACCGCGAGGAGTGCGTCGTCCTCGTTGGTGATGCCGCAGATCTTCACGAACATGCGCCGCCAAACGTACCGGGGCGGCCGCTCCGGGACGCGGACGACCATTTGCAGCCTGCGCACGCAGCGTTACGGCTTGAGCGACATCACGGCGCTGAGCGGGTCGTCGGAGGTGACGAGCACCTCGCCGACGAGCACCGCGTCGTAGCCGGCATCGCGCAGGCGGCGCGTGTCATCGGCGGTGCGGATGCCCGACTCGGCCACGCTGACGACACCGTCGGGGATCTGCCCGACCAGGCGTTCGGCACGGTCGCCGTCGACCTCGAACGTGACGAGGTCACGCTGGTTGACGCCGATGAGCGTCGCGCCGACTGCGAGCGCCCGTTCCACCTCGGCTTCGTCGTGCACCTCCACGAGGGCGTCCATCCCGAGGTCGAGCGTGAGCGCATGGAAATCCGCCAGCTCGTCGTCGGAGAGCGCGGCAGCGATCAGCAGCACGGCGTCGCCGTCCATGATCCGTGTATCGCACACGTCCCTCGCGTCGACCGTGAAGTCCTTGCGCAGCGCCGGGATGCCGACGATGTTGCGGGCGGAGTCGAAGTCGTCCTCGGAACCGGAGAAGAACCGCTCGTCGGTGAGCACCGAGAGACACGTCGCACCCCCAGCCTCGTATGCCTGCGCCAGGCTCGGCGCGACGATGCCAGCGCGCAGCGTTCCCGCAGAAGGCGAGCGTCGCTTGATCTCGGCGATGATCGAGATCCCGTCGTCCGACTCGATCGCTGCACGGAAGCCACGCGGCGGGGGAACCTCGGCCCGCGCCTCGACGATCAGGTCGTCGAGCGATCGGGTGTCCTTCGCGACGAGACGACGATGGTGGGCAAGGATCTCGTCGAGGTAGGTGCCGCCGACCGCGGTCATCTGTCGAGGCTCTGCACCGGCGTCAGGAAGTGGAGCTCAGGCGCGCCGCCCATCATCGGTCCGGCGGCGTCGATGAACGCCTTCATCCCGTCGGCACGCATGTGCACGTCGAGCGCCGCCTGGTCGGCGTACTGCTCGTAGACCCACACCGCGTCCGGATCCTTGTTGTCCTCGTGGACGACGTAGGTGGTGGTGCCGTCCTCGCTGCGGGCGAGGTCGACGAGGCCGGCCATGGCGGCAAGCACCTCGTCGCGCTTGCCTGACTGGACGGGGATCTTGGCGATGACCGCGATCGTGCTGCTCATGAGGCTGACTTCGCTCATTGGCGTGAACGTAGTTCAGAAGCCGAGGCGCTCGGCCACTGCGGTGACCACCTCGTCGATCGCGACGCGCTGCTGCTCGGTCGTGTCGCGATCGCGGATCGTCACCGCCCGGTCGTCGAGCGAGTCGAAGTCCACGGTCACGCACAGCGGCGTTCCGATCTCGTCCTGGCGGCGGTAGCGGCGACCGATCGCCTGGGTCTCGTCGTAGTCGACCATGTAGCGGTCGCTCAGTCGTCGTCGCACCTCGTGCGCCGTCGGCGTCAGCGTGTCCTTCTTCGACAGTGGCAGCACCGCCACCTGGTACGGCGAGAGCCTCGGGTGCAGGCGCAGCACCGTGCGAGGCTCGCCGTTGACCTCGTCCTCGTCGTACGCGGCGAGCAGGAACGCCGCCATGGTGCGGGTCGCGCCCGCTGCCGGCTCGACGACGTACGGCACGTAGCGCTCACCCGACGCCTGGTCGAAGTAGTCGAGCTTCTCGCCAGACGCCGCGGCGTGGGCCTTGAGGTCGAAGTCGGTGCGCTGGGCGATGCCCTCCAGCTCGTCGAATCCCCACGGGAAGGCGAACTCGACGTCGGACGTGCCGGCGGAGTAGTGCGACAGCTCGTCGGCGCCGTGCTCGCGCAGCCGCAGCAGTGACGCCGGGATGCCGAGGTCTGTGTACCAGCGCATCCGCTCGTCGAGCCAGTACTGGTACCACTTGGCCGACTCGGCGGGTGGCACGAAGAACTGCAGCTCCATCTGCTCGAACTCGCGAGTGCGGAAGATCCAGTTCTGCGGGGTGATCTCGTTGCGGAAGCTCTTTCCGACCTGGGCGATGCCGAACGGCGGCCGCTTGCGGCTCGACTGCAGCACGTTGGCGAAGTTGATGAACATGCCCTGTGCCGTCTCGGGGCGCAGGTACGCGTCGGCGCCGGCATCAGCGACGGGCCCCGCCTGCGTCTTGAACATCAGGTTGAACTGCCGGGCCGCCGTGAAGCTGTCCTTCGCACCGCAGTGGGGGCACGTGTGCGGATCGTCGAGCTTGTCCTCGCGGAAACGCTGCTTGCAGTTGGTGCAGTCGACGAGCGGATCGGAGAAGTTCTTCAGGTGACCACTCGCCTCCCACACGGCGGGTGGCCCGAGGATCGCGGCGTCGATGAGCACCACGTCGTCGCGCTGCTGCACCATCGCCCGAAGCCACTCGTTCTTGACGTTGCGCAGCATCAGCGAGCCGAGCGGTCCGTAGTCGTAGGTGCTGCGGAAGCCGCCGTAGATCTCGGCCGAGGGGAACACGAACCCGCGCCGCTTGGCGAGATTGACGATCTGATCGAGCTCGGTCGCCGGCATAGGCGCCTCAGGCTACGGGCTGGGTGTCGCCAGCGACGGGGTGATCAGGCCCGCTCGAACACGGCAGCGGCCTTCAGTCGTCGCTCGACGTGGTGCTCGAGCGATGACGTGGCGAGCGTCGCCAGCTCGTGCGTCGCCGGCGTCTCCGGGGCGTCGAGGGCGTCGAGCAGGCGTCCGCCGAGCACGTCGCCGAGCAGCGCCAGCGCCGCCTCCGAGATCGGCACACCGGAGCGGCAGTTGCGGCACAGCGTGCCGCCCTCTCCGACGTCGAAGGCGACGAGCGGGCCAGCCTCGCCGCAGCGCACGCAGCGGTCGATCACCGGACGGAATCCCTCGGCGGCGAGGAGCTTCCAGTAGAACGCGGGGACGACGACCGGTCCGGGACGGACGGCGATCGTGCGCAGCGCTCGCACGACCAAGTCGTAGAGCCCGCGGTTCACGTCTCGCTCCGTCGACATCAGGTCGGCAGCCTCGAGCACGGCGATGCCTTGCGACGCCCGTTCGAGCGACGACAGCATCGGCGCCAGCGGCTCGATCGACTCCGCCTGGCTGACGATGTCGAGATCACGGCCTCGATAGAGCAGCAGTCGAGCGTGGCTCATCAGCTCCAGTCGCGAACCGAACTTCGAACCGGACTTGCGCACGCCCTTCGCGACGGCTCGCACCTTGCCGTGGCGCGCCGTGAGCAGCACGACGATGCGGTCGGCCTCGCCCAACTTGTAGTTGCGCATCACGACCGCCGAGTCGCGGTACAACCGGTCCCCGCTCACGCGTCCTCCCTCACGGGAGACCGCACCTCCGCAGGGGCTGCGCCCCCGCACCCCATCTCCGCCCGGCTCCCTCGCGGTCGCACGGCCGGGCGTCCTCCCTCACGGGAGACCGCCAAATCTCCGGTTGCGGTTGGTGAACTCGCCGATCGCGCGGGCGAGGTCGTCGCCGGCGAGCAGGTCCCACGAGACGTCGGAGAAGACCAGCTCGGCGTAGCCCAGCTCCCAGACGAGTGACGGCGGCAGCGTGCGGTCGTCGCCGAGCACGAGCACGAGGTCGGGTTCGGCCTCCGCCGGACGGTAGAGCGCGTCGGCGACGGCAGACTCCGTCACGTCCACGGCAGGATCGAGGTCGGCCATCGCCGTCGCGAAGCGCGTCCGACCGTCGGCCATGGGCTCGACGATGACGACGCACGTCGCGTCGCCGTGGGTGAGGCGGTGCTCGCTGCGTACGAGCATGCCGTGGTCCTCGCCGTCGTCGCCGTACGGCCGCAGCGTCAGCCAGCTCGCGCCCGATGCCAGTGCGACGGTGCCCAGTGACTCGATGCGCTCTCGCCACCGCTCCTCCGTCGCCTCGCGCCACTGGCGGACCGTGCCACCGACGACGAGCGCGTGTCGCAAACCCTCGGCGGCAACGGTGGATCGCGGCAGCGACGATGTCGACACACGAGAACCCACGAGGATCATTCTCCCATGTCGCAGGCACGAGCGACCGGCTCATGGCGCGTATCTTGGGGCGAGTCGTGACCCCTCCCCGTCCACCTGGCACGCCGGACGCTCCGGCGGCACCCGGCCACCGGCCATGTCACGTCGCCTGCATCATGGACGGCAACGGCCGCTGGGCGGCGGCACGCGGACTGCCGCGCACGGCGGGTCACTCCGAGGGCGAGGAGAACATCGCCCGTCTCGTCCGGGTCGCCGTCCGCCGCGACATCGGGTGGCTGACGCTGTTCGGCTTCTCGACGGAGAACTGGGTCAGGCCGCGCACGGAGGTGCGTCACATACTCGGGTTGCACGAGAAGCTGTTCGGGCGGCTCGCCGAGCTCAACGAGCTGGGTGTCAGGGTGCAGTGGATCGGCCGTCCGTTCGATGCCCCCGACGCCCGCACGCCCCGCTACGTGCAGCGGGCCATTCGCAAGGCCATCGCCGCCACCTCGCACAACACGGGCATGGTGCTCACGATCGCCTTCGACTACGGAGGCCGGCGTGAGCTGTGCGATGCCGTGGCCGGCGTGCGCGCCCGCGGTCTGCCGATGACGCCGGAGGACATCTCGTCGCAGCTCTATCTCCCTGAACTGCCGCCCGTCGACGTGCTCGTCCGCACGAGCGGCGAGCGGCGGGTGTCCAACTTCCTGCTGTGGCAGTCGGCCGGCGCCGCGATCCGCTTCACCGACTGCCCGTGGCCCGAGTTCGACGAGCACGAGCTCGATCGTGCGCTCGAGCTCGTCACGTGACCGCTGACGCCGCGGCGGACGACCGCGTCGACCCCGTGCTGGCGAAGGTCACCGGTGCCCTCGAACACGCAGAGGAACGACCGGGACAGCACGAGATGGCGATCACAGCCGCACGCGCGCTGTCCGAGGGTCGCCACGCCGTCATCCAGGCCGGGACCGGCACCGGGAAGTCGTTGGCCTACCTCGTGCCGGCGGCGATGCTCGGGCGCCCGGTCGTGGTCGTCACGGCGACCAAGGCGCTGCAGGACCAGCTGGCACGCAAGGACCTCCCGTTCGTCGCCGAGCACAGCGGCCTCGACTTCGACTTCGCGGTCGTGAAAGGAAGGTCGAACTACGTGTGCCGTCAGCGCCTTGACGAGCTGGCCGGCGCGACGCAACCCGCACTCGACTTGGAAGGCGTCAGTGGACCCGCGTTCGCGCAGATCGGCCGGCTGCGCGACTGGGCCGACGAGACCACGACCGGCGACATCGCCGATCTCGACTGGTCGCCGGCCGATGCCACGTGGCGTGCGGTCAGCGTCTCGTCGGACGAGTGCCCTGGCGCGTCGAAGTGCCCGCGCGGCCACGACTGCTTCGCCGAGATGGCGCGACGTCGCGCCGCAGAGGCCGACATCACGGTCGTCAACATGCACCTGTTCGGCATCGACCTCGCAAGCGGGGGCCTCCTGCTGCCGCCCCACGATGCGGTCGTGATCGACGAGGCGCATCTGCTCGAAGACGTCATCAGCGACACCGCAGGGGTGCAGATCATGCCGTCGCAGTTCCGCAACGCAGCGGCGGTCGTGCGCCGCATCGTGGCCGAGGCGCAGCTCGTGGACGCCCTCGGCAACGCCGCACAGCTGACGCACGACGCGCTCGCCGGTCACGTCGGTGAGCGGATGCAACCAGGGTCCGACTCCCTCGACTGGCTCGCCGACCTGCGACTCGTGCTCGACGAGTGCCTCTCCGTGCTCGCCGCGATTCGGGCCGACAGCGAGGACGTGAAGCAACGCCGCCTGCGCGCGCAGCAGGTCGTCGGCTCGCTCGCCGTGGCGATCGACGTCGTGCATGCCGCCGGCGACACCGACGTGGTGTTCGTCGGCGGCACACCGGCTGCGCCGCGTCTCGTGGTCGCACCGCTCGACGTCGCGCCCGTGCTGCGCGCCCGCCTGTGGGACCAGCGTGCGGCCGTCCTGACGAGCGCCACCATCCCGACGGGGCTGCCCAAGCGCCTCGGCATCGATGACACCGAGATCGTCGACGTCGGCAGCCCGTTCGACTACGAGGCGAACGGGCTGCTCTACTGCGCCGCTCACCTGCCTGACCCTCGTGACGACGGCTACCGCGACCAGCTCCACGACGAGCTGGCCGCCCTGATCACCGCGGCGGGTGGCCGAACGCTCGCGCTGTTCACGAGCTGGAAGGCGATGCACGCCGCCGCCGACGCGGTCGCACAGCGAGTCGACGTGCCGGTCCTGACGCAGGGTTCGCTTCCGAAGCCGTTGCTGCTGTCCACGTTCGCCGACGACGAGCCGACGTGCCTGTTCGCCACGGTGGGGCTCTTCTCCGGCGTCGACGTCCCCGGCCGCACGCTGAGCCTCGTGACGGTCGACCGCCTGCCGTTCGCACGACCCGACGATCCGCTGCTCGCCGCTCGCCGCGACCTCGTCGGCGCCAGGGCGTTCGCCGAGATCGACGTGCCACGGGCGGCGATGCTGCTCGCCCAGGCCGCCGGTCGTTTGATCCGCAACGCCACCGATCGCGGCGCCGTCGCCGTGCTCGACTCACGGCTCGCAACTGCGCGCTACCGCTGGGACATCGTCCGGGCGTTGCCACCGATGCGCCGCACGCGCCATCGCGAAGAGATCGAGGCATTCCTCAGCGAGCTCACGGCAACGACGTCCTGACATGTCCTGCCAGGCCGCGCGTGTGTCATGTGACACGTCTCGTGCATAGGATTCCCCACCTATGGCCATCCAGGGGCGCGCGTTGCGACGTGGCCCCCACCACAGGACCGACGTCACCGCCGGATTGGGCCGGTTGTACGACGCCGGATTTCACGATACGTCGCCGCGCCGACCCAAGCGTGGATACCGCAGCAACCGTCGTCGCCCGTGGGTCGTGGTGGCAGGGACGGCTGTCGTCGTCAGCCTCGCCGGCGGCGTCGTGGCGACGCGGGTCAACTGGACCGACCTCGAGGTCATCGGCATCGACGACGGCCAGCAACTGCAGCGCAAGGATCTCTCCGAGTTGCGGCTGCGCATCGTCGCCGGAGGACCCGCGGCCGGCGCAGTCCGTGTCACGCTCAACGGCACCGACGTGCCCGTCACGGAGGCGCAGCGTGGTGAAGCGCTCATCACCTCCCGCAAGGCACTCGTCGACGCGATCCGCCCCGGCAAGAACACGTACGTCGTCACGCTCGGCGGCCGCTACATGCTCGGCGGCGAGCGCATCGAGCGGACGTTCGACTTCGACCCGTCCGGTCCGACGCTGATGCTGCCGCGAGCGGTCGTCGATCCCGGCAACGGCGAGGTGATCTCGATGCGAGGCATCGCCAACGACACCGCTTCGCTGAGAGCCAACGGGCAGGCGATCCCGCTCGGCGAGGGCGGGGGGTTCCAACTCGACATCGCCCCGGGCGCGAGCGAGGTCGTACTCGTCGCCAAGGACAAGGACGGCAACCCATCACGCACAGTGCTGCCCGTCGCAGCGACAGCAGCGAAGCCTGACTACCCGGCGACCACCGGCGTGCACATCACGGCAGCCGGCTGGTCAGATCCGACGTTGCGGGCCAGCGTGATCGAGCTCGTGAAGTCCGGCCGCATCAACGCCGTGCAACTCGACATCAAGGACGAGGGCGGCGAGGTCGGGTACCTGTCCGACGTCCCGCTGGCGAAGAAGATCGGCGCCACGCGTGACCTCTACGACCCCGAGCAGGCGATCAAGGAGCTGCACGACCTCGACGTCCGCGTCATCGGACGCGTCGTGAACTTCCTCGACCCCACGATGGCGCAATGGGCGGCCGACAACGGGCGCACCGACCTGATCGTGCTGAACGGCGACGGCAGCGCACCACTCGCCAACGATTACGGCGACGCCGCGTTCACGAACCTCGCCAGTCCCGAGGTTCGCGACTATCAGATGGACCTCGCAGACGAAGCCGTCCGGCTCGGCTTCGACGAGATCCTCTACGACTACGTCCGCAGGCCGGAGGGCGACCTCTCGTCGATGAAGTTCAACGGGCTGCGCACGCCGGCCGACATCTCGATCGCCCGTTTCGTCGCTGAGACGCGCGAGCGGCTCGGCGAGGACGCGGCGCTCGGAGTGTCCGTGTTCGGCATCGCCTCGACGCGCCCCGAACAGATCGCCCAGGACATCCAGCTGCTCGCTCCGCAGGTCGACTACATCTCGCCGATGGTCTACCCGTCGCACTGGGGCCCCGGTGAGTTCGACGTCGCCGATCCCGTCCGCCAGCCCGGCGACATCGTCGGCGCCTCCGTCGCCGACTTCGAACGTGCCGTCGCCGGCAGTGGCGCGGCGGTCGTCCCGTGGTTGCAGGACTTCGACTCCGGCAGCGTCGTGTACGACGCACCCATGGTGCGCGCCCAGATCGACGCCGCCCGGTTCGTCGGCGCCGAAGGCTTCTTGCTGTGGAACTCGGGTTCGGAGTACACGGCCGGCGCGCTCGATCCCGTTGCCG
This sequence comes from Acidimicrobiia bacterium, assembly GCA_013815505.1. Lineage (GTDB taxonomy): Bacteria > Actinomycetota > Acidimicrobiia > Acidimicrobiales > Ilumatobacteraceae > JACDHN01. The sequence goes on along the minus strand of JACDGA010000050.1, from coordinate 604 downwards.
ACTGAACCCGACTCACCCGCCGTCGACGTCACGACGTCGAACTGCGTGATGACCGTCACGTTGTCGTCGCCGTCCAACCGCAACGCCCTGTCGCGGCGTCTCGTGGCCGGCCTCGTCAACGCGTTCGAGCAGGCGGCGACCACGATCGCCGGCGATCCTGACTCGTTGCGCGCCGTCGTGCTGACACACGTCGCACCAGTGTTCTGTGCCGGTGCGGATCTGAAGGAGCGAGCCGGCGGGTCTGGCGACTCGGGTTCGTTCGTCGACGTCCTGACGCGGATCATGGACCTCCCCGTCCCGGTCATCGCCGCCGTGAAGGGTCCCGTCCGCGCCGGCGGCATCGGGTTGATGGCGTCGTGCGACTTCGTCGTCGTGCGCGCCGACGTGCAGTTCGCGCTCACGGAGGTGCGTCTCGGGCTCGCCCCGGCCGTCATCGCCGTGCCGATCCTGCGCCGCGTGCCGGCCACGCAGCTGGCGACGGCGTTTCTCACCGGCAATGCCTTCGATGCCGACGAGGCGTTGCGCGTCGGCCTCGTGTCACACGTCGCGTCCGACGACGACGCCGTCGACACCACCGTGGCGTCACTGTGCGGCGACGTGATGC
>JACDGA010000274.1 GCA_013815505.1 Acidimicrobiia bacterium | reverse complement strand
GAGAGCGAGCTGTACTGGTAGCCGTCGACGAGCACCTCGGCGGTCGTGCCGAGGCCGGCGGCGAAGCCGGCGAAGTACACGGCGGGCAGGAAGTGGTCGGGTGTCGGCACGGCGTGGCGGTAGTCGGGATGCCGGTCGAGCTCGACGATCCGCGACGGATCGGTGGTGAGGATCTCGATCGCCGCCTCGTTGAAACGATGCGCCCAATCGGCGCCCTCGTCCTGCATCGTCGTGTCGAGGATGCCGAGGTTGTGGACGATGTTGCCGCTGCCCGCCAGCACGACGCCACGTCCGGCCAAGGGAGCGAGCGCGGCAGCGAGACGGAAGTGGGCGTCGAGTGGCTCCTGGTAGTTGATCGCCAGCTGCACCACGGGAACGTCGGCGTAGGGGAAGGCGTGGCGCAGAACCGACCACGTGCCGTGATCGATGCCCCACTGGTCGTGGTCCTTGCCGATCCAGATCGGCGCCACGAGCTCGGTGACCTCGTCGACGAGCGCGGGATCCCCCGCGCACGGGTACTCGACGTCGAACAGCTCCTTGGGGAACCCGTAGAAGTCGTGGATCGTGCGCGGTCTGTCCATCGCCGTCATCGCGCTGGCACCGATGTACCAGTGCGCCGACACCATCACGATCGCTCTCGGGGTGCCGCTCGCACGCACGACGTCGCCCACGTCGCGCCATGCGTCGGTGTAGCGGTTGGACTCGACGGCGTTCATCGGGCTGCCGTGTCCGAAGAAGACCGCAGGGAGACTGGCCAGCGCCATCGCCGCACGCTACCCGTGGGCGCCGTGAGCAGTTCTCGGGCGACACTCAGGAAACGCTCAGCCCGGCGTGCGACGATGTCGCCGTGGGTGGAGAACGACTGCTGCTCGTCGACGACGAGGAGAACCTGCGGTCGATGCTCGTGGCGGCGCTCAGCCATCACGGGTTCGACGTGACGAGCGCCAGCAACGGCCGCGACGCGCTCGATGCCGTGCGGGCGGCACGTCCGGCCCTGATCGTGCTCGACGTGATGATGCCCGACCTCGACGGCTTCGAGGTCTGCCGGCGGCTGCGCCAGGAGGGCGACCGAACGCCCGTCGTGTTCCTGACGGCGAAGGACGGCGCAGAGGACGCCGTGCGGGGGCTGACGCTCGGCGGTGACGACTACCTCGTCAAGCCGTTCAGCCTGGAGGAGCTGGTCGCCCGCATTCACGCCGTGCTCCGCCGCACGGGTGCGGGATCGGACTCGGTGCTCAACTGTGCCGATCTCGAGCTCGACGACGACGCGCACAGGGTGACGAAGGCCGGCGTGGACGTCGAGCTGTCTCCGACGGAGTACAACCTGTTGCGCTACCTCCTCGTCAACCAGGGTCGTGTGCTGTCGAAGGCGCAGATCCTCGACCACGTCTGGCAGTACGACTTCGGCGGCGAAGGCGGGATCGTCGAGACGTACGTCGGCTACCTCCGACGCAAGCTGGACCACGGGGATCCACGCTTGATCCACACGTTGCGCGGCGTCGGCTACACGCTGCGTGCACCGCGGGTCTGAGCCGTGTCGCTGCGCGCTCGGCTCCTCGTGGCGATGACGGTCATCGCCGTCGTGCTCGTGGCTGCCGCGTTCGCCGTGACGCGGGCGACGCGCGACAACCTCGTCGATCGCGTCGATGACGAGTTGAAGGCGAGCATCGGGCGGGTCGAGGAGGATCTCGGTCCCGGGCCGGGGTCGCGACGCGGGTTCAGCGAGCTCTATGCCGAGGTCGTCACGCGGCGAGGGGCGCGCGTCGTCCTCCTCGCGCCCGAGAACCTGGACGCACCGATACGGCCCGACCTCGACATCGACGAGATCCGCGCAGCGGCGAACGACGAGTCGTTCACGTCGGGTGCCATCGACGGCTCCGGCGCGTCGGTGTCGAAGCGCTTCCGGGTGCTCGTCGCCGGCGACCGCAGCGGCGCGGCGCTGATGATCGCACTCCCGCTCGACCAGGTGGACGCCTCGATGTCGCGCCTGATCACGCTCGAGGTCATCGTCACGATCGTCGTGCTCGGCGTCCTCGCGCTCGTCGGATGGTGGGTCGTGCGTCTCGGCATCCGACCCGTGAAGCAGATGGCGACAGCGGCGAGCGCGATCGGTGCCGGTGACCTCTCGCATCGCGTGCCGGAGGCGAGGTCGGGCACGGAGGTCGGCGACCTCGGCGTTGCGCTCAACAACATGCTCGGCCAGATCGAGACGTCGTTCGACAATCAGCGCCGCAGCGAGGAACGGCTGCGCCAGTTCGTCGCCGACGCCTCGCACGAGCTGCGCACGCCGGTGGCGACCGTGCGCGGGTATGCCGAGCTGTACCGCAGCGGTGGCCTCGACGACCCTTCGCAGCTCGACGAGGCGATGCGCCGCAGCGAGCAGGAGGCGATCCGAATGGGCACGCTCGTCGACGACCTGCTGCTCCTCGCCCGACTCGACCAGGGCAGGCCGCTGATGTTGGCGCCCGTGCTCCTCGACGAGCTCGTGACCGATGCGGTCGCTGACGCGCGGGCGCGTCACCCTGACCGCCGCATCGAGCTGACAGCCGCCCGTGCCGTCCACGTCACGGGTGACGAGAGTCGCCTCGGCCAGGTGGTCGCCAACCTCGTGAGCAACGCAATCGTGCACACGACTGCGCCGGCTGGGGTCGAGGTCACGGTCGCCACCGTCGCGTCGGAAACGGGATCACGAGCGACGGTGACGGTTCGCGACGACGGGCCGGGAATGGCGCCCGACGTGGAGGCGAGGGTCTTCGAGCGCTTCTACCGCGCCGACCCGATGCGCACGCGCCACCGCGGCGGCTCGGGACTCGGGCTCTCCATCGCAGAAGCGATCACGGTCGCCCACCACGGCACGATCGACGTCGACAGTGCGCACGGACGCGGCACCACGTTCACGGTGTCGTTGCCGTCCTCGTCGCCGCCCCCGCCGTCTCACACGGCGCCAGCGCCGTGAGTGGCGGCATCGGAAGTCACGGCGTGTTGATGGTCGATCCTCAGCGTGTTCACAGGTTCGTGGTCGATGATCGACCTCGACCGAAGCGACGACAGGAGTAAACACATGGATCGATCGAAGATCGGCATCATCGCCGCCGCGTGCGGCGGCCTCGCCGGCGGTGCACTGTTGGGGGCGCCGCTGCTGTCGTCGGCCTCCCCCGACACGACGCCGTCGACGACGGCGGCGTCGACCCCCACGGATGACAATTCGACCACGACCGACGACACGCCGGGCGACCAGCGCGACAGGCGCGACAGGGCCGGCCAGCGCGACAGAGCCGAGAAGTGTCGCGATGGACGCGGCGGCGGCGGCGGTGGGCGCAAGGGTCACGGCCGCATGGGCGGCCGAGGCGGCAACCACCTGTTCCTTGATCGGGAAGCGATCGCCGAGCTGCTCGGGATCGAGCGTGAGGAGCTGCGCACCCGCATCCGCGACGGCGAGACGATCGCCGAGATCGCCGAGGCGGAGGGACTCGATCCTCAGGACGTCATCGACACACTCGTCGAAGAGGCGCAGGCCAACCTCGACGAACGGCTCGAACGGCGCAGCGAGAACCTCGAAGAGCG
>JACDGA010000273.1 GCA_013815505.1 Acidimicrobiia bacterium | reverse complement strand
CCGGATCGTCGCCCGGCGCGCATCGTCGGACTGTCGGTCGGCTACCGCATCCCCGAGCAGATCATGGACCTCGCCAACCGCGTGATGCACGTCGCCACGCCCGGCCTGCGGGCGCCGCGAGCGGTGCGGCTCGGCGACACGCCGCCGATGATCATCGAGGCCTCGAACCGCAGCGCCGTGTTCGCCACCGCCGCCGAGCAGGTGCAGCTCACGGCGAGTGAGGTCAAGGGCAACATTGCCGTGGTGGTCGCCGACGTCGACGTCGACGAGATGTCGACGGCGTTGTCGGCGGCGGGCGTCGCACACGGGCACGCCGCTCGAAACGGTCTCGACGACGCCGTCACCGTCGTGCCCGTGAGCATCGCCAAGGGCCTCGAGCTCGACGGTGTCGTCGTTGTCGAGCCTGCCGACATCGTGGCGTCACAGGCGACCGGCCTCCGTGCGCTCTACGTCGCGCTGACGCGCTCGACGCAGCGGCTCACCGTGGTGCACGCAGCGTCGTTGCCCGACGCGCTGCAGCCGCAACCGTCTGCTGCATGATCTGGCCGCCTCAGGCCCGGATCGCTCGGCGGGTCAGACGCTGACGAGGATGCGATCGCTGGCGAACGAGCCGACGCCGACATGGTTGCCGTCGATCTCGACCGTGAGCGTGCCGTCGGGCGACACGGCGGTGATGGTGCCGACGTGGCCCGGCTGGATCGAGCTCTCTTCGAGGAACTCGAGCAGGCCGGGAGTGAACTCCAGCTCTTCGGGGATCCGCGACACGGTGAACGTGGATCCGATCTCGCAGCCCGACAGCGGCGTGGCGTCGGTTGCGGTGTACGCCGAGCCGGGGATGGGGTTGCCGTGGGGGCACGTGGTCGGGTTGCCGAGCAGGCGATTCATCGCCGACTCGACGGACTCGCTCATGACGTGCTCCCAGCGCCCTGCCTCGTGGTGGGCCTCGGCCCACGAGAGATCGAGGACGTCGGTGAGGAATCGCTCGGCGAGGCGATGGCGGCGCACCACGCGCTCGGCGAGCTCGGCACCGGCCGGCGTGAGCGCGATACCGCCGTCCGTCGTGACGAGCCCTTCGGTCTGCAGCCGGCGGATCATCTCGCTCACGGCCGGTCGCGACACGTTGAGACGGTCGGCGATGCGCGCCTGGATGAGCTCGACATCGTCTTCAACGAGCTCGAAGATGCACTCGCAGTACTCCTCGAAGGCCGGATGGTGCTCACCAGGGATCGGCATGCGTCACATCCTACGCCGCCCTGCCGATCGAGGGAACGGCGTCAATAGCGTGACCACGTGATCGATCGCTGGTTCCGTCGCGAGACTCGCGCGCCGGCAGGGGGCGACATCGAGGAGATGCTCTCCGGGCACGTTGCGTGGTGGCATCTGCTGGCGCCCGACGAGCGTGACCGTGTGACCGCGCTGACGGCCGAGCTCGTCGAGCGCTTCCGTTGGGAAGCCGCGCAGGGTTTCGAGCTGGTCGACACGATGCGGGTCCTCATCGCCGCCCAGGGTGCCCTGATGCTGCTCGGGATCGGCGACGATTCGGCGCTCGACAACGTGGGCACGATCATCGTCCACCCCTCGACGGTGGTGCGGTCCGGCGAGCACAGCGTCGGCGGCGGCGTGATGTCTCGCAGTCCGCTGACGCTCGCCGGCGAGGCCCACCACCGCGGTCCGGTGCTGATCTCATGGCGCGCGGCGCAGCGCGACCTTCGCCGCCTCGGGACCGGGACGAACGTTGTCATCCACGAGCTGGCGCACAAGCTCGACATGCTCGACGGGTTGCTCGACGGCACGCCACCACTCGTCGACGCCGGCGTGCGCGATCGCTGGGTCGAGGTCTGCAACGCCGAGCTGGTGCGGCTCCGACGCGGCGACCCGAGCCCGCTCAGGCCGTACGCGGCCACGAACCCTGCGGAGTTCTTCTCTGTGGCGAGTGAGGTCTTCTTCGACCGGCCGCTCGCGCTCGCCGTCGATCGACCTGCGCTGTTCGACGTGCTGCGCGATTTCTACGGCCAGGACCCGGCGGCCCGCCTCGCCGCAGCGTCCGCGGCAGCGGCCGCGGACGGCGCAGGATCAGGCGGCTGACCGCCGTGTTCACGGGCATCGTCGAAGAGCTCGGCACGGTCGTCGAACGCGATGCCGGGCGGCTCAGGATCGGCTGTGCCACGGTGCTCGACGACGTCGTCCTCGGCGCCTCGATCGCCGTCAACGGCTGCTGCCTGACCGTGGTCCGCTGGAAAGAGGGAGCGGGCGACGGGTGGTGGGAGGCCGAGCTCACCGACGAGACGTGGTCGCGCTCCAGCCTCGGCGACCTGCGGCCCGGTGATCCGGTCAACCTCGAGCGACCGGTGCGGCTGAGCGATCGGCTCGGTGGGCACCTCGTGCAGGGACACGTCGACGGGGTGGGCGAGCTCGTCGTGCCGTCGCCCGACCTGCGGGTGCGGTGCGATCGCGACCTGTTGCGCTATGTCGTCGAGAAGGGCTCGATCACGGTCGACGGCATCAGCCTCACGGTGGTCACCGCACTCGACGACGGCTTCACCGTGGCCATCATCCCCCACACCCATGAGCACACGACGCTCGGCACGAAGCGGGCAGGGGATCGGGTCAACCTCGAAGTCGACGTGACAGCGAAGTACGTCGAACGCCTGCTGGCGTGGAGGCTCGACCCGGACGCGCCAGCGCCCGAACGCTGAGTCAGCGTTGGGAGCAATGCGGCGTTCCTAGGCTGCCATGATGCATGTCGAGCTCGTCGCCATCGTCGTCGAGGATTACGACGCAGCGATCAGGTTCTTCGTCGACGCGTTGGGGTTCGAACTGATCGAAGACTCGCCAGCGGCCACCAACGAGGGCCGACCGAAGCGATGGGTCACGGTGCGCCCACCTGGCGCGACGACCGGGATCCTGCTCGCCCGAGCGGACGGCGAATATCAAACGGTCGCTGTCGGCAACCAGGTCGCCGGCCGCGTCGGCTTCTTCCTTCGGGTCGACGACTTCGACAGTGCCTACGATCGAATGGCGTCCGCCGGAGTCGAGTTCGTGACAGAGCCACGGACCGAGACATACGGCCGCGTCGCCGTCTTCCTCGACATCGCCGGCAACCGTTGGGACCTACTCGGCACACCCTGACGTCCCGCCGCTCGCAGCCGGCCGCCGACTCAGTTCAGTTGGTGTCGGCGTGGACGGGTCGGGGTGGGTTGAAGTGGACGGCCCAGTGGTCGAGGCGTTCACCGAGGGGGTGTTGCCAGGTTCCGGTCGGTGATGGTGGTGGGCCGCCTGGCGTGGTGGGTGCCGCGCCGGGCTCGATACATCGCCCACGCGCATCAGTGAAGATCACGGCTCCTGGGGCGCCGGGTGCCAGGTCGGCGTTGCCGGTGATGCCGAGCTGGTTGCGGTGGTGCATGCGGTGGTGGGTTGGGCAGAGACAGATCAGGTTCCAGGTGTCGGTGTCACCGTGATCGGCGCGGTGCACGACGTGATGCACTTGCACCCATCGGGTCTGGGTGCAGCCGGGGACCCGGCAGCCGAGGTCGCGGTGTTCGACCAGGCGCCGTGTCCGGTCCGGGA
>JACDGA010000272.1 GCA_013815505.1 Acidimicrobiia bacterium | reverse complement strand
AGGATCCCGACGTCGCCGACTTCTCCACCGGCTCGGTCGGCCTCGGTGTCGTCGCCCCGCTCTTCGCCGCCGCCACGCGCCGCTACCTCGACGCCCACTTTCCGCGTTCCCCGGCCACGCAGGCCGTTGCCGGCCGCTCACTCGCTGGCGCTCGCTCGCTCGCATCCCCCGACACGGCCACTACGGCCACGCAGGCCGATGCCCGCCCGCCGAGGTTCATCGCCCTCGCCGGCGACGCCGAGCTCGACGAGGGCAACATCTGGGAGGCGATCACCGATCCTGCGCTGCACGGTCTCGGCAACGTGATGTGGGTGGTCGACACGAACCGTCAGAGCCTCGACCGGGTGGTGCCCGAGCAGAAGATCAAGAAGCTGATGGAGTTCTTCGCCGGCGCCGGGTGGCACGTCGTCGCGGCGAAGTACGGCCGCCGCCTGCAGGACGCGTTCGCCCGCAAGGGCGGCGAGGCGCTGCGCCAGCACATCGACGACATGTCCAACGAGGAGTACCAGTCGTTGTTCGCGCACCGTGGCGCCGACCTGCGCAAGCGCTTCCTCGACGGTGCAGACGCGGCCGTCGTGGCGTTGCTCGACGACTACTCCGACGAGGAGGTCGCGCCGCTGGTGCACAACCTCGGCGGCCACGACCTCGGCGTGCTGGTCGACGCCTACCGCTCGTGCGACGAGGAGTCGGATCGTCCCAGCGTCGTCTTCGCCTACACGGTCAAGGGTTGGGGGTTGCCGATCGCCGGCGATCCGCTCAACCACGCCACCCTCCTGTCGGGAGCGCAGATCGACGAGCTGCGCCTCGCCGTCGGGCTGACACCGGAGACCGAGTGGGACCGGTTCGACGCCGCCACCGCCGAGGGGCGGGTGTGCGGCAGCACGGGGGGCGAGCTCAACAACGTCGACGTCCCGCCGCGACCGGTTCTGCCGATCCCCGACGGCGTCGGCGTGCCCGTCGCCAAGCCGGTGTCGACACAGGAGTCGTTCGGCCGGATCCTCACCCGCCTCGGCGACGTCGCCGGCGTCGGCGAGCGGATCGTGACGACGTCGCCCGACGTCAGCGTGTCCACCAACCTCGGCGGGTGGATCAACAAGTTCGGCGTGTTCGCTCCCACCGAGCTGCCCGACTTCATCGGCGAGGAACGACTGCTGCGTTGGCAGCAGCGGCCGACCGGTCAGCACATCGAGCTCGGCATCAGCGAGATGAACCTGTTCCTCGTGCTGCACGCCCTCGGGCTCGGCCACGACCTCCACGGCGAGCACCTGCTCCCCATCGGCACCGTGTACGACCCGTTCGTGTGCCGCGGTCTCGACGCCCTGATCTACGGCCTCTACTCGGGCTCGCGCTTCGTGGTCGTCGGCACGCCGGCAGGTGTCACGCTCGCTCCTGAGGGCGGCGCCCACCAATCGTCGATCACCCCGTCGATCGGTCTCGAGCTGCCCAACCTCACGTACTCCGAGCCGGCGTACGCAACGGCACTCGACTGGCTGTTGTGTGACGGATTGCGCCAGCTCGCCGATCCGGGCGGCACCTCGACGTACCTGCGGCTGTCGACGCGGCCCGTCGACCAGTCACCGTTCACGGCGGCGATCGCGCGGTCGGGCGAGGGGTCGTTGCGCAGCGATGTGCTCGCCGGCGCCTACCGGTTGCGCGAGTCCGGCGACGGGGACGGCGGGGATGGCGGGGATGCCCCGGCAGCGGTCGTGCTCGCCGGTTGCGGTGCGGTGATGCCCGAAGTGCTCGCCGCCGCCGCGCTCCTCGACGCCGAGGGATGCCCGGCAATCGTGCTCGACGTGACGAGTCCCGATCGCCTCTACCGGGGCGCGAGGGCCGAGAGCCGGACCGCGGCACGCACGGCCATGGTGGCGGCGGGATCCCATCACCTCGGTCGTCTTCTGGCACCTGCCGAGCGGCGGCTGCCGATCGTGACGATCCACGACGCGGCGTCGCACCACCTCGCCTGGCTCGGCGGCGTGTTCGGGGCGCGGACGGTGTCGGTCGGCGTCGACGAGTTCGGTCAGTCAGGCAGCATCGACGAGCTCTACGGCGTGTTCGACCTCCGCCCCGACCAGATCGTCAACGCCGCCCTCGTCGCCACCACCACCACCGTCGACCCCTGACCCCGGAAAACGGGTTCTTGCCGACGGCTCAGGGGCGGGAAACGGCGGAGAGGTCGGTGAGGATGGCGTCGAGGGCGTCGAGGGACAGGGCGAGGTGGTCGTCGGTGAGGGCGAGGCTGAGGTTCATCATCCCGCGAGGCGCGGTGTAGATGCCGCGTTCGTAGAGGCCGAGGAACATCAGCTCCTGCAGCGCAGGATCGCGCTGCGCCGCCTCAGCGGCACTGACAGGGGCGGTCGCACGAGCGTGGAGCGACATCATCGAGCCGAGCCCGCTGACGCTCACCGGGAGCTCGTGGCGCGCCAGCACCGCAGCGACGTCAGCGCGGAACTCCTCGCCACGCGCCGTGTGCGCCTCGGCGACGCCGGCGGTGAACGCCTCGCCGAGCACGACCTGGCCGGCCACCATCGTGGCGACGTTGTTGTTGAACGTGCCGGCGTGTCCGAGGTACGACGGCCTCGCCGTGTCGAACTGGTCCATCAGGTCGGCGCTCCCGCCGAAGGCGCCGAACGAGAACCCGCCGCCCAGGTACTTGCCGTAGGTCGTGAGATCCGGCCGCACACCGAGCAGGTCGGCGAGACCCCGCCGCCCGTGACGTGAGGTCATCACCTCGTCGGCGATGCACACCGCACCTGCCTTCCTTGTGGACTCGAACACGCCGCGCAGGAACTCGGCAGTCGCCGGGATGCAGCCACCCGAACCCAGCATCGGCTCGACCACGACGCAGGCGAGATCGTCGCCGTGCTCGGCGATCGACGCCCGGGTCGCGGCGAGGTCGTTGTACGGAGCGACGACGAAGTGGTGCGGCACGTTGGACGGCGACGGCCCGGCCGCGAACGACAGCACGCCGCCGTGGTAGCCGCCGTCGAACACGAGCACCGTTCGGCGGCCGGTCGCCCGCTGGGCCGTGGCGATCGCCATCAGGTTCGCCTCGGTGCCCGAGTTCGTGAAGCGAACTCGTTCGATCTCGAACCGCGCGCACATCAGCTCGGCGAGGACGACCTCGTGCGGGTGGACCCCACCGACACTCGACAGCGTCGACATCGCCTCGTGCACGGCGGCGAGCACGCGCCCGTCACCGTGGCCCAGCAGACCGGCGGTGTAGTCGCCGAGGACATCGACGTACTCGTGGCCGTCGGCGTCGACGAGCGTCGCACCGTGGGCGGCGACGAACGTCAGCGGGAACGGACGGTGGTGCAGGACGGTGCGCGTGTGCCCGCCCGGCAGCACACGCCTCGCAGCGAGGTGCCGCCGGCGGCTTTCGGGGTTGCGGTCGGCGTAATCGCGCAGCGCCCGCTCGACGCTCACGTTCTCATGCCGATCGCGACGAGAATCCATGGCGGCGAGTCTGTCGCAGGGATCCGCTGTGACATCGGTCGGAGTGGAAGCGATCCGGGTCGCCGATGGTTGTATGGGGTCGGTATGTCCGCGCCCGTCCACGTCCCCGAAC
>JACDGA010000271.1 GCA_013815505.1 Acidimicrobiia bacterium | reverse complement strand
CGGCCGCCGCACCGGCGGCGAGCGCGCCCACGGCCAGCAGCGGACGGCTCCAACGACGCCCGTCACGGGTGTCGAGCGCGGTCACGGTGCTGCCCTCCTGGATCTGGCTCAGCGCCGCGTCGATGTCGGCGATGGACTCGGCCTCATGGCGCATCGCAGCGGCCGCCCGGCGCGACCGAGCGTCGAAGTCACTCATGTCCGTCCTCCCTGCCTGCGAGATCGTGTTCGAGCTTGCGACGTGCCTTTGCGAGCGTCGATTTGACCGTGCCTTCCGCGATGCCGAGGATCTCGGCCACGTCGGCGATCGAGCGGTCCTCGAGATAGTGCAGGGCCACCGCGGCTCGCTGCCGGTCGGGCAGCGCTCGCACGGCATCCCACCACCGCTCGTCGTCGGGATCGTCGAGCACGACCCGGTCGTCCCTGACGAGACGTGACTCGTTGGTGCGCTCGGTGCGACGACGGCGGTGGTGATCGGTGGCGAGGTTGATCAGCACCCGCCGCACCCAGCACGCGGGACGATCGAACCGCCCGACCGTGTCCCAGCGTTGGTAGCCGCGCAGCATCGCCTCCTGGGCGAGATCTCGTGCCGTCTCCCGCTCGCCCGTGAGCCCCAACCCGAGCGCCACCATCTTCGGGAACTCTTCCCGGAAGAACGCCTCGTAGCTCTGCGTCACTGCGATCGGCACATCACGCACACGCCCGCAGCCCCGATCCGGTTGCCCGTTCGCCCTCCGTGTGTGTCAGGAGGGGCGACGGCTGCGGAGGGCGGCGGTGACGGCCTTGCCGTCGGCCTTGCCCTTCGACAACTTCATCGCCGCACCGACGAGTGCGCCCATCGCCTTGTCGTTGCCGGCTTCGAACGAGTCCCACGTGTCGGCGTTGTCGGCGATCACCTGGCCGACGAGCGTGTCGAGCGCAGACGTGTCCATCGCCTCGAAGCCCCTCTCCCTCGCGATCGCGCCGGCGTCGCCACCACTGTTGGCGAGCATCTCGGCCAGCACCTGCTTCGCCTGCGTCGCCGTCACGGTGCCATCGATCTCGAGGCGCGTCAGCGCAGCGAGGTCGGCCACGGGCAGCGAGGGGTCCTCACCCTCTCCGGCGAACGCCTCCTTGACGTGGATCAACGCCCGTGCGATGTCGCCGCCGGCATTGCCGACCGCAAGGACGTACGCGTCCTGACCTCGGTCGGTGACAACCACCACCGACTCGGCGTCGGCGGCGGCACCCGTCGCCTCGGCGAGCGCCGCACGACGGGCAGCGGGCAGCACCGGCAGCGACGAACGCACCCGCTCGATCCACTCCTCGTCGGGATCGAGCACGACGAGGTCGGGTTCGAGGAAGTAGCGGTAGTCGTCGGCGTCCTCCTTCGTGCGCAGCGTGTGCGTCTTGCCGTCACCTTCCGACCAGTGGCGCGTCTCCTGACGAACCGTGCCACCGGCCTCGATCAGCGCGATCTGACGCGCCGCCTCGTAGTCGATGGCGCGTCCCACGGAACGCACGGAGTTGAGGTTCTTGATCTCGCAGCGCGTGCCGAGCCCGGCATCGGGACGGCGGACGCTGACGTTGGCATCGACCCGCATCGAGCCCTCCTCCATCTTGGCGTCGGACGCACCGACGGCCACGAGGATCCCGCGCAGCTCGGTGACGTACTGGCGGGCCTGTTCGGACGTGCGCAGGTCGGGCCTGCTGACGATCTCGACAAGTGGCACGCCGGCGCGGTTGAAGTCGATCAGCGACGACTCGCTGCCGTGGATGCGACCGCCCGTCCCGCCGAGGTGCGTCGACTTGCCGGTGTCCTCCTCGAGATGGGCGCGCTCGATGCCGACGCGGTACCCGCTCGGCAGGTCCAGCCAGCCGTCCACGTTGAGCGGCTCGTCGTACTGGCTGATCTGGTACGCCTTCGGCATGTCCGGGTAGAAGTAGTTCTTGCGGTGGAACGCACACGGCCGGATCTCGCAGTTGAGTGCCAGGCCGAGGCGCATCGCCAGTTCGACCGCCTGACGGTTGAGCACCGGAAGCGCACCGGGAAGACCGAGCGTCACCGGATCGATGTTGGTGTTGGGCTCGTCGCCGAAGCGGTTCGGGCTCGCCGAGAACAGCTTCGTCGCCGTCGCGAGCTCGACGTGCACCTCGAGGCCAATCACTAATTCGAAGGCGGGCTCGTCGGCCGCTGCGCCTTCTCCTCGCGCCGCGTCCGGCTCGTCGCTGGCGCTTCCCGTACTGGTGGCGGGCTCGTCGGCGGACATCACGACACCTCCATCGCTCTCTCCAGTTCGGCGGCAACCCGGAACATGACGGGTTCGCCGAGTGCCGGTGCGAGCACCTGCACCCCGATCGGCAAACCACCCTCGCCGGTGCCGAACGGCACGCTCATGCCGGGATGGCCGCTGAGGTTCGACGGGATCGTGTACGTATCGCAGAGGTACATCGCGAACGGGTTGTCCGCGCGCTCGCCGATCGGGAAGGCCACGGTGGGCGACGAGGGTGCGAGCAGCGCGTCGACGTGCCCGTATGCCCTGGCGAAGTCGTCGGAGATCAGCCGGCGCACCTTCAGCGCCTTGCCGTAGTAAGCGTCGTAGTAGCCGGCCGAGAGTGCGTACGTGCCGAGCATGATGCGCCGCTTGACCTCGTCGCCGAAGCCCGCCGAGCGCGTCGCGGCGTACATCGCGTTCGTGTCGGCGGCGTCGACGCGCAGGCCGTATCGGACGCCGTCGTAGCGGGCGAGGTTGCTCGACGCCTCGGCCGGCGCGATGAGGTAGTAGGCGGTGAGCCCGTACGTGAACGCCGGCACTTCGACGTCGACGATCGTGGCCCCGGCCGACTCGAGCGCGGCGAACGCGGCATCGACCCGTGTCGTGACCTCCTCGTCGGCGCCGCCCGGCAGGTCGGTCACACGCCCGATGCGCAGCCCTTCGACACCCGTGTCCAGCACGGGCAGCAGCTCGGGTGCCGGCTGCGGGATGGACGTCGAGTCGCCAGGGTCGTGCCCGCAGATGACCTCCATCAGCGCCGCGGCGTCTGCCACGGTGTGAGCGAAGGGACCGATCTGGTCGAGGCTGCTGGCGAACGCGACGAGCCCGAGCCTGCTCACCGCGCCGTACGTCGGCTTGACACCGACGACCCCGCACAGCGCCGCGGGCTGGCGGATCGAGCCGCCCGTGTCGCTACCGAAGCCTGCTGCGGCAAACCCGGCGGCGACTGCCGCTGCGCTCCCGCCGCTCGAACCGCCCGGCACACGCGTGACGTCGTGGGGGTTGTGCGTGACACCGAACGCCGAGTTCTCGGTGCTCGATCCCATGGCGAACTCGTCGAGGTTGGTCTTGCCGACAACGATCGCACCGGCGTCGCGCAGGCGCTGCACGACCGTTGCGTCGTACGGCGGGCGCCACCCCTCGAGGATCCGCGACGAGCACGTCGTGGGAACGCCCTTCGTGCACATGTTGTCCTTCAGCGCGACTGGGACGCCGGCGAGCGGACCGGGTTCGTCGCCGGCCGCGACGGCGGCGTCGATCTCGGCCGCACGGATGCGCGCTTCGTCGGCAAGGACGAGGTTGAAGGCGTGGATCTCGCCC
>JACDGA010000270.1 GCA_013815505.1 Acidimicrobiia bacterium | reverse complement strand
TGCTACGTCGCCGGCAATCGGCGCGGCAGCGCCCCCGAACAGCTCGTCAGCGAAGGACCGTTCGACCTCGGACTCGACTGGCGCAAAGAGGTCGCCGCCGCTCGTCGCCTGCGCGGTGACAGCGAGGCGGCGAGCCGCAAGCCGCCGCAGCTCGCGGCGTTCGCGAAGGCGGCGCGCACCGAGCTCGGCGCCGCAGGCGCGCCGGCGCTGTCGGCCAAGACCGAGCAGCTCCGCGTTCGGTGGGTTCGCGACCAGCTCGTCGAAGCCGGCCGGTCGCGAGCGGCGAGCCTGGGTTGGCCCGACGCGTACGCGTACACGAAGGCGCTCGGCGAGCAGGCGCTCACCGACAGCCGCGGCGACGTGCCGGTGAGCATCGTCCGTCCTTCGATCATCGAATCGGCCTACGCCGAGCCGCGACCCGGGTGGATCCGCGGCTTCCGCATGGCCGAGCCCGTGATCATCTCCTACGCCCGGGGCCTGCTGCGCGAGTTCCCCGGCGTCCCCGAGGGCACCGTCGACGTCATCCCGGTCGACATGGTCGTCGCCGCGATCATCGCCGTCGCGGGCGCAGGGCCCGAGCGCGCCCCGGCCATCACGCAAGTCGCCTCCGGCGGGATCAACCCGCTCAAGTACCGCACGCTCGTCGACAACGTCAGCACGTGGTTCGGCGCCCACCCGCTGTACGACGCCAAGGGTCAGCCGATCATGGTGCCCGAGTGGCGCTTCCCCGGGCGGGGTCGGGTCGAGCGCCAGCTGCGGCGGGCGAAGACAGTGATCACGAAGAGCGAGCGGGTGCTGCAATCGCTGCCGCTGCGGGGACGGCAGGCGGAGCTGTCGGCGACCCTCGAGACCCGTCGCCGCGAAGTCGAACGGGCACTCGAGTACGTCGAGCTGTACGGCCTCTACACCGAGTGCGAGGCGATCTACCAGGTCGACAACCTGCTCGCAGTCTGGGACGACCTCGACGACGCCGATCGCGAGGCGTTCGCCTTCGACCCCAGGGTCATCGACTGGCAGCACTACATCACCGAGATCCACCTGCCGTCGATCATCCAGCACGCCCGGGTGAAGACGGCGCCGACGAAGACGACCACGGATCGCACGAAGCGCTTGCGCACGCAGGTGCTCGATCCGGCACGCCACGTGGCTGCGTTCGACCTCGAGAACACGCTCATCGCCAGCAACGTCGTCGAGAGCTACTCGTGGCTGGCGACGCGCCGGCTCAACCGGCCCGAGCGGATTCGGTACGTCGCCAAGACGTTGACGGAGATCCCGTCACTGCTGCGGCTCGACCGGGCCGACCGCACCGACTTCCTGCGCCACTTCTACCGCCGCTACGAGGACGCGCCCGTCGAACAGATCGAGCGCGACGCGGCGGAGATGCTCACGCAGCTGATCGTCACGAAGGGTTTCCCCGACGGCCTGCGCCGAGTGCGGGATCATCGCGCGCTGGGCCACCGGACCGTGCTCATCACGGGGGCGCTCGACTTCGCCGTCGCCGGGTTGCGCCCGTTGTTCGACGAGATCTTCGCCGCCGAGATGACGGTGCGCCCCGACGGCACATACTCCGGTGAGATGCGCACTGTGCCACCGACCGGGGAGACGCGGGCGCAGATCCTCGCCGAGTACTGCGCCGCCGAGGGGTTCCAGATGGACGAGTGCGTCGCCTACGCCGACGCCTCGAGCGACTTGCCGCTGCTCGAGGCCGTCGGCTTCCCGGTTGCCGTGAACCCCGAGACGCGCCTCGCTGCCGTCGCCCGCAAACGCGGCTGGCTCGTCGAGCACTGGGACCGAGCGAGCGGCGCACCGCGGTCGCTGCTCCCCATCGGACCGCTCCTCACCGAGCGTGAGCGCAACCGGCGGTTCTCGTGAAGGCACTGCAGGTCTCGCGCAGCGTGGCACGCATCGGACTCGCCCGGGTCGCCTCGGCCGTGAGCGCCGGCGCGTCGGCGCGCCTCGGACCGCTCGAACTTCGCTCGATCGACCCACCCGAGCTGCCGGGCGACGGATGGCACCGACTCCACACCCGCCTGTCGGGGATCTGCGGCTCCGACCTGTCGATGATCGAGGGCCACACGTCGCGCTACTTCGACGACTGGGTGAGCTTCCCGTTCGTGCCGGGCCACGAGGTGGTCGCCGAGCTCGACGACGGCACCCGTGTCGTGCTCGAACCGGTGCTCGGTCACGAGGCGCGTGGCGCGACACCGCCGTTCGAGGGCGCGGCGCCCGGTGACGGGGACGACTACGCACACCTCGTCAGCGGGCCGCTCGAGACGGGGATCCAGACCGGGTACTGCCACTCGACGGGCGGCGGCTGGTCGAGTGATCTCGTCGCCCACGAGAGCCAGCTCCATCGTCTGCCCGACGACATGAGCGACGAGACGGCGCTGCTCGTCGAGCCGTTCGCCGGAGGGATCCACGCCGCGCTGCAGTCGGCGCCGGTGCTGGCCGGTCGCGAGGGCCCGCTCGTCGCCGTGTTGGGCGCCGGCACGATGGGACTCGGCGCCATCGCCGGCCTGCGCCGATACGTGCCGGACGTGACAATCGTGGTCGGCGCCCGCTACCCCCACCAGGTTCGCTTCGCCAGCGAGTTCGGCGCCGACGAAGTCGTCGCACCGGGCGAGCTGGCACGAGCAGTGCGGCGTCGCGTCGGCTGCCATGTCGTCGGTGACTTCCTGTCGGGCGGCGCCGACGCCACGATCGACGCCGTTGGCTCGTCCGACTCGCTGACGTCGTGCCTGCGCCTCACCCGCCCGCGCGGCCGAGTCGTGCTGATGGGGATGCCCGCCGAGGTCACGATCGACCTCACGGGCCTCTGGCACCGCGAGACCGAGATCGTCGGCGCGTATACGTACGGCACCGAGCGGCTTCCCGACGGGCGGACGGCGAACACGTTCGAGCTGGCGATGGAGACCGTGGTGGTGGTCGACGCCGAACGGCTCGTGTCGGCCGTCTACCCCCTCTCCGAGTACCGCGACGCGATCGCCCACGCGGCAGCCGCCGGGCGGCGCGGCGCCGTCAAGATCGCCTTCGATCCCCGCAAGGGAAGGAACTGACCATGCCCCGTCCAGGGTTCGTCCTCGACGTCGATCGCTCGACGCCACCGATCATGTTCTGGCGCGGCGAAGGGTTCAGCCTCGAGAAGCTCCCGGCAGACCGGTCACGCGTGATCTATCCGCCAGAACCGCTCCCGGCGCTCGACGACATCGACGGCGCGATCGACCACGCGCTGCGCAACCCGATCGACCACGACCCGTTGCCGAGCCTGATGCAGCCGGGCATGAAGCTCACGATCGCGTTCGACGACGTCAGCCTCCCGCTGCCGAAGATGCGCCGTCCCGACATCCGCCAGCGCGTGATCGAAGCCGTGCTCGACATGGCGGCGGACGCGGGCGTCGACGACGTGGTGCTCATCGCGGCGCTCGCACTGCACAGGCGGATGAGTGAGTCGGAGCTGCGTCACGCCGTCGGTGATCGCGTCTACGACGCCTTCGAGCCGCGCGGCCTGCTCACACAGCACGACGCCGAGGATCCCGACAACCTCGCCTTCCTCGGCTCGACCCCCGAGGGCGAAGAGG
>JACDGA010000269.1 GCA_013815505.1 Acidimicrobiia bacterium | reverse complement strand
TGCGCTGCGCCATCGACGACGCACAGCGAGACGTCGCCGACGCCGGCACCAGGATCACCAAGTCCGAGCTCATCGCCATCCTGACGACCCTCACCGAGGCCGCGACCCCCGTGGCGAACGCATCACTCACTCCAGCGACGAGCTGACACCGCGAACGTCTCGCAGCCGGAATGAGCTCCAGGACAACGAATGAGTCGGGTCGCGTGCGCGTTGTTGGCCTGCGGAGATTGATGGGCGTTCGCAGTCGGACGCCCATAATCTCCGTTATGTAAGTTATGCAGGACGAGCTCAGGAGGTCGCCGGACGAGCGCTCGGGTCACTCCACCACTGCTGACCTGCGACTGCGTGGTCGGGGCGTTTGCCGGCGCTGAGGGTCGGCTGCCCACGCACATCGAGCGCGAGGCGGCGTTGGTCGATGCATCACCTGTGATTCGTAGGTCCGCCATTGTCATGTCCTTGGGCATTGCCCTGTCGCTGCTCACCGGCTCGGCCATCACGAGCGTGGTGTCACCGGCACAGGTTGCGGCGCACAAACCGAGCTCGTTCGTCGGGCTGCAGGTGGGCTCGCGTGGCGAATCGGTCAAGGTGCTGCAGCGGGCGCTGATGTCCAAGGGCTCGTATGTGCACGGCGGCGTCGACGGGATCTTCGGCCCTGCGACGGCGTACTCCGTGAAAGCCTTCCAACAGGTGAACGGCCTGTCCCGCACGGGCACGGTCGATTCCTCGACGGCACGTCTGCTCGGGCTCGGACAGACCCGCTCCGGCTCGACCTCGGGTGCTGTCACGTCCTCGTCGGGGACGATCCGCCAGGGTGCGACGGGCGACGTCGTGCGGTCGATCCAGCGCGCGATCGTCCGTGCCGGTGGCTTCCTGCTCGGCGGTGTCGACGGCGTGTACGGACCCGGCACCGCGTCGGGCGTGAGGGCGTATCAGATCGTCAATCGGCTGCCCGTGACTGGCATCGTCGACTCTGCAACGGCACGCATCATGGGGATCTCGCTGCGTGGTGGAGGATCGACCTCTGCGACGCCGCCCTCGAGCTCGGCGCTCCGCCTCGGCTCGCGCGGCGAATCCGTCAGGGTGATGCAGCGGGCGCTGATCAACTCCGGCATCTACGTGCTCGGCGGCGCCGACGGCGTGTTCGGTGTGGCGACGCAGTCGGCGCTGAAATCCTTCCAGCAGCGCAAGGGCCTCCGGACGACGGGTGTCTACGACGCCGCCACCCGCCAGGCGCTCGGTTCGTCCTCGTCGGGCGGCGGTGGCGGAGTGCCGCGGTCGGGCACCTACGTCGGACTGAAGCAGGGCGATCGCGGCGCTGGGGTGCGCGAGGTGCAGCAAGCGATCATGCGCACCGGGATGTACCTGATGGGCGGAGCCGACGGCAACTTCGGTGCGGCGACCACGTCGGCGCTCAAGCTCTACCAGCGCACGAATGGGATCACGGTGAGCGGTGTCGTCGACTCGTCGACGGCGAAGGTCATGGGTCTCGGGTCGGGCTCCGGCAGTGTCACGCCCGGCACCGGTGAGACGGCGTCGGGCTACCCCGTGTACGGCGAGCGCGGCGCCCGTGTCGTCGCGCTGCAGCGGGCGCTCGGGAACCGCGGCGTGCCGTTCGCCGGAGGCGCCGATGGCGTCTTCGGCTCGGCGACGACCGGCGCTGTCGTGCGGTTCCAGCAGGCGAAGGGGATCCGGGCTTCGGGCCGCGTCGACCAGGCGACCGCCAACGCCCTCGGTCTGTCCGCGATGCAGGCACCCCAGTCCCCGACGAGCAACGGCGTCCGGCTCGAGCACGTTCCCGTGCAGGCCCCGTGCTGGTTCGGCGACTCCTGGCAAGCACCCCGTGGCGGCGGGCGCTACCACCTCGGTGTCGACATCATCGCCGACCGCGGCAAGGAGGTCTACGCCGTGGTCTCCGGCCGGATCATCCAGAAGTACTGGGACCAACCGGGCTCGCTGTCGGGCAACGGCGTCAAGATCGCGACGAAGGACGGGACGTTCTTCTTCTACGCCCACTTCGACGGCTTCCCCGATGGCATCAAGGTCGGTTCGTACGTGTCGGCCGGTGACGTCGTCGGCTACATCGGCTCGACCGGCAACTCCGCCGGCCCGCACCTCCACCTCGAGGTCCACCCGAAGGGTGGCTCGGCGGTCAACCCCTACCCCCTCGTCAAGGCCAGCGGCGGCTGTTGACCTGGGAGGACGCCGGTCGACTCGGCATCGACGAGATCCTGGCCCGGCTCGAGCAGTACCGCCGCGATGACGTCCGCTGGAAGGACGGTCGAGTTTTCAGTCTCGCCTACTTCGGCGGTGACGAAGTGATGGAGGTCGCCGACGCCGCCTACCGCGTCTTCGCCTCCGACAACGCGCTCAACCTCGCCGCCTTCCCGAGTCTCGCCAGGATCCAGTCAGAGGTCGTCGACATCGTCCGCCGCTGGACGGGAGGCGACGAGCACACGGCAGGGTTCATGACCACGGGCGGCACCGAGAGCCTGCTGCTCACGGTCAAGGCTGCCCGCGAGCGAGGACGGGCAGAGCGCGACATCCACTCCCCCAACGCCGTGCTGCCGGCGAGTGCGCACGCCGCGCTCGAGAAGGGCTGCCACTACTTCGGTGTCGAGAGCCGGCGCGTACCCGTCGGCGACGACTGGCGCGCCGACGTCGACGCCATGGCGGCCACGGTCGACGACGACACGGTGCTCGTCGTCGGCTCGGCGCCGTCGTACCCGCAGGGAGTGATCGATCCGATCCCCGACCTCGCCGCGATCGCGACGGCGCGCGGCGCCAACTTTCACGTCGACGCCTGCATGGGTGGCGTCACGCTCCCCCATCTCGCCGCGCTCGGTGAACCGACGCCGCCGTGGGACTTCTCGGTCGACGGCGTCACGAGCATCTCGGTCGACCTTCACAAGTACGGCTACACCACGAAGGGCGCCGGTGTGCTGATCCACCGCGACAAGGCGCTGCGGGCGTATCAGACGTACCTCACGACGAACTGGCTCGGCGGCACCTACGGTTCGTCGGGGATCCTCGGGACGAAGGGCGGCGGCGCGATGGCTGCAGCATGGGCCGTGCTCCACCACCTCGGTCACGAGGGGTACATGGATCTCACGCGACGCGCCCGTGGTGCGGCGCTGCGTCTCGCTGCGGCCGTCGAGGCTCATCCCGACCTCTCACTGCTCGCACGGCCCGACACGACGCTCGTCGCGTTCGCCGCACACGATCCGGACCGCCTCGACGTGTTCGCCCTCGCAGACGAGCTGCTCGCACACGGGTGGTACGTCGACCGCCAGTCCCCTCCCCCATCGCTGCACTGCACGGTCATGGCGGGCCACGACGAGACGATCGACGGGTTCATCGCCGACCTCGCCGAGTGCGTCGCGTCCGCCGGCTCCAACGGACGTGCCGGCGAGGCAGGCGCCTACGGCACGATCGAGTAGGCGGCTCCGGCGTAGGACGACTGGGCAATCCCGGTCCTGACGTCGCCGGTCATGCGATCAGAACCACGTGTTGCACCATGGCGTGACCGGACTGGCGAACATCGCGTCGGCGGCGGTGACAGCTCCCTCACGGTGCTCGTCGAGCCAG
>JACDGA010000049.1 GCA_013815505.1 Acidimicrobiia bacterium | reverse complement strand
TTCCTTTGTGTCTCGCCGATCAGCCGAGCTTGGCCTGGCGATCGACGAGCGCCCGCAGCCGATCGCGATCGGGCGCCGACGTGCCCGTACCCGGCCAGCGCACCGTGTTGCGCAGGCGGCGGTCGTGGTAGAAGCCACCCGCCGTCAGCTCGCCGGACGGCGCAGCGACGAGCCACACCATCGTGTCGGCGCCGTCGGCGGGATCACGCAGCAGCGGCCCCATCACCTTGTCGAAACCCGGCAGCGATGTCTCTACGCCGGGTGTGGCCGCCCACCCCGGATGCATCGCGTACTGCTGCGGTGCCTCGCCGCGCTCGGTGGCCTCGGCGACGAGATCGACCTGCGCCCGCTTCGCCTGGGCGTACGCCTTCGAGCCACTCCACTTGCGCCGCTGCCACTCGATGTCGTCGAGCTCGACGCGCTGCGTGTACATCCCGCCCGACGACACCCACACGGCGCGCCCTGTCCGGTCGGCGAGGAGAGTCGTGAGCAGGTGCGGGCCGACGACCATCGTCGCCCAGGTTGCCTCGATCCCGTCGTCGGT
The DNA here is from genome assembly GCA_013815505.1 of Acidimicrobiia bacterium. Taxonomy (GTDB): domain Bacteria; phylum Actinomycetota; class Acidimicrobiia; order Acidimicrobiales; family Ilumatobacteraceae; genus JACDHN01. The sequence continues at coordinate 8,820 of JACDGA010000049.1, read as the reverse complement.
CTCACGCCGCTTCTCGAACATCGCGCCTGCGCAGTGGACGACGGCGTGGAGGTGATCGTGCGTGCTGGCGAGCTGGTCGGCGAGTGCGCGAACACCGGCGAGCGACGACATGTCGCCGATCCTCGCCGACGCCCTCGGCGTGCCGTCCGGTGACGACGAGCGGGCGATCTCGGCCACGACATCCGCCGCTCGCTGCTCGTCGCGTCCGACGACCTCGACCGTGGCGCCGAGGCGGGCGAGCTCGATCGACGCCGCCCGCCCGAGCCCCGACGTCGCGCCGGTCACGACGACGGTCTTGCCGTCGAGGCGGGCGAGCGGTTGCCACTTGTCGAGGCGGCGCCGGACGGACGGACCGATCTTCGTGAAGCTGCCGACGACCGTGCCTTCGAGCACGGCGTCGACGATGCGGGCGGGGGAGAGGGAGGGCATGGGGCAAGGTGTACCAGCGCCCGTCGGCGCACGCACCTTGTCCGGTCGGATGGCAGTCAGATGGCGGTCGGATGACGTCAGTTGGCGTGCAGGGCGGCGTTGAGGCCCTCCCACTTGCCGGTGCGGGCGCGGGCTTCGATCGCCCCGGTCTGACTGTGGCGGATGAACATCATCCCGCTGATGCCCGACACTGCGGCGCCCTTCACCACGCTGCCGTCGGGCAGCTTCACGAGCGTGCCGGCCGTGACGTAGAGGCCGGCCTCGACGACGCAGTCGTCACCGAGGCTGATGCCGATGCCGGCGTTGGCGCCGATGAGGCAGCGCTCACCGACCGAGACGATCTCCTTGCCGCCGCCCGACAGCGTCCCCATGATCGAGGCGCCACCGCCGAGGTCGCTCCCGTCGCCGAGCACCACGCCCTGGGAGATCCTGCCCTCCACCATCGACGTGCCGAGCGTGCCGGCGTTGAAGTTGCAGTAGCCCTCGTGCATGACGACGGTGCCCTCGGCGAGGTGGGCGCCAAGGCGCACACGGTCCGCGTCGGCGATGCGCAGACCCGGCGGCGACACGTAGTCGAGCATGCGGGGGAACTTGTCCTGCCCGTAGATCGTGAGCCGCCGCCCATCGCGGAACTCGGCGACACGCACCTCGTCGGCCCGCTCGACGGGCACGGGGCCGAGGTTCGTCCACGTCACGTTGTTGAGCGCACCGAAGATCCCGTCGAGGTTCATCGAGTTCGGCGGCGTCAGCCGGTTGGATAGCAGGTGCAGGCGCAGGTAGGCGTCCCCTGGTGATGCCGGCGGCTCGTCGACGTCGATCGTGACTCGGGCGGCGCGCACCCGCACACCGCGGCGCTCCGCGCTGGGGTGGTCGGCGCGCTCGACAGCCACCAGCTCGTCGTCGAAGTCGCCGCCCTCGTACTCCCCCCAGCCGAGCCAGCGGTACCAGGTGTCCAACACCTCGCCGTCAAGTGTCTCGGTGGCGAAGCCGGCGCCCCATGCTGTCTGCGTCATCAGACCATCCTCGCGAGATGCGAGCGACGGAGCGCCAGCGTAGGAGCGGCCGAATCTGCGCAGGCTGCAGGTGGCGTGGCCGGGGAACGCAGATCACGTGTTGTCACCAGACCTCCGGTCGCAGCGTCGGGAAGAGGATGATCTCGCGGATCGATTCGACACCGGCGAGCAGCATGACGAGGCGGTCGACGCCGATGCCGAGCCCGCCGGTCGGCGGCATCCCGTACTCCAGCGCCCGCAGGTAGTCCTCGTCGATCGTGCCACGTTCGACCTCGCCGGCGTCCTTCGCCGCCTGCTCCTCCTCGAAGCGCCGCCGCTGCTCGACGGGATCGTTGAGCTCGCTGTAGCCGTTGGCGATCTCGCGCCCGTTGGCGTACAGCTCGAAGCGTTCGGTGACCAGCGGATCGTTGCGGTCGGCTCGTGCCAGTGGCGACGTCTCCTTCGGGTGCCCCGTCACGAACGTGGGACGGATCAACGACTTCTCCGTCGTCGCCTCGAACAGTTCCTCGACGAGGCGGCCAGGCCCCCACGAGGACTCGCACCGCACGTCGTGAGCTTCGGCGATTCGGCGCAGCTCGTCGACGGACCGCGATGGATGGATCGTCTCGCCGATGCCCTCGCTCGCCAGCTCGACCATCGATCGGCGCGGCCACGGCTCGGCGAGGTCGATGGTCTCACCGGCGACCTCGACGACCGTCGTGCCGAGCGCGTCGCTCGCGGCATGGCGGACCAGGTCCTCGGTGAGCACCATCACGTCCTCGTAGTCGGCGTACGCCTCGTAGCTCTCCATCATCGTGAACTCGGGGTTGTGGCGAGTGGAGATTCCCTCGTTGCGGAACACCCTGCCGATCTCGAACACCCGGTCCATGCCGCCGACGATGAGCCGCTTCAGGTGGAGCTCGATCGCGATGCGCAAGTAGAGCTGCATGTCGAGCGAGTTGTGGTGCGTCTCGAACGGTCGGGCGTGTGCCCCGCCGGCCTCCAGGTGGAGGAGCGGCGTCTCCACCTCCACGTAGTCGCGGGCGGCGAACGTCGCACGGAAGCTGGCGATCACGGCGTGGCGCACCTCGAACGCTCGGCGCGCGTCGGCGTTGACCACGAGGTCGGCGTAGCGCTGGCGGAAGCGGGTGTCGACATCGGTCAGGCCGTGCCACTTGTCGGGGAGCGGCCGGATCGACTTCGCCAGCAGCGTCAGCTCCCGCACCTTCACCGACAGCTCGCCGGCCCGCGTCGTCATCACCGTGCCGTGCACCCCGACCCAGTCGCCGCGATCGAGCGCCTTCACCACGGCGAACGCTTCGTCGCCGACGACGGCCTTCGAGATGAACAGTTGTAGCTCGGCGCCGCAATCGAGGATCGTGGCGAACACGAGCTTGCCCGTGTCGCGCACGAGCACGATCCGGCCGGCCACGCGCACCTCGTCGTCCGTCTCGGCGCCCGCTGCCATCTCGCCCCACGCCGAACGGACCTCGGCGACGGTGTGCGTGCGATCGAAGCGGTACGGGTAGGGCTCGGTGCCGCCGGCGCGCAGTGCGTCCACCTGCGCCAGACGCCGCACCCGCTCTGCGGCGAGACCGCTGCCGCTGGTCGCCGGGTCGTCGCTCACGGGGAGTGGACGCTAACAGCCTGGCCATCGGGCGGGCGGGGGCGATGGTCCTAACCTGTTGCTCATGCGCTTCGTCATCGTCGGTGGAGGACCAGCCGGCAACACCGCCGCCACCTCGGCAGCCCGTCTCGGGGCGACGGTGACGATGATCGAACGCGACGTCGTCGGTGGCGCCGCCCACCTCTGGGATTGCATCCCCTCGAAGACGATGATCGCAACGGGTGGCGCGATGAGCTTCCTGCGGCGCTCGACGGGGATGGGACTCGAGCAGGCGAGCCCCGAGGTCGACACGGGTGCGTTGACGGCGCGGATCGAGGACATCAAGTCGCACCTGCAGCACGGCACGTCCGAGCTGCTGTCGAGCCAGGGCGTGCGCATGGTCCGCGGCACAGCTCGCTTCACGGGTCCCAACACCGTCCTCGTCGACGGGGTGGACGGCAGCGAGGAGATCGCGTTCGACAACGCGCTCGTCGCAACCGGCTCCCGCCCGCGGATCCCCGAGTGGTGCCAGCCCGACGGCGACCGGATCCTGACGACGCGCGACTGCTACCCGCCGAAGGTGTTCCCCGCGAGCGTCACCGTCATCGGGTCGGGCGTCACCGGTGTCGAGTTCGTGCACATGTTCTCGTCGTTCGCGGCGAAGGTCACGCTCGTCGTGTCTCGCCAGCAGGTGCTGCCCGGCAAGGATCCCGAGGTCGCCGCCGTGCTCGAGGACGATTTCCTGCGTCGCGGTGTGCACCTGCTGAAGGGCGCGAGGGCGACGGCCATCGACCGTGATCCCGACGGCGACGGTGTCGTCGTGCGCTGCGACGACGGGCGCGTCGTGCGATCGTCGCACGCCGTCCTCGCCATCGGCTCGGTGCCCAACTCCGACGGGCTCGACCTCGACGCCGCAGGGGTCGACACCGACGACGGCGGCTACATCCCGATCGACCACAACTGCGTCACGACGGCAGCGCACATCTATGCCGCCGGCGATGTCAGCGGCAAGCTCCCGCTGAGCTCGGTGGCTGCGATGCAGGGGCGCAAGGTGGCCGAGCGACTGATGGGCTTGCACTCGCGCCAGCACCGCCACCTGGACTACGACAAGGCGGCGAGCGCGATCTTCACCGAGCCCGAGATCGCCGATGTCGGGCTCGCCGAGGCCGAGGCGTTCGCATCAGGACGCAAGATCCGCGTGACGAAGGTGCCGTTCTCGGCGACGCCGAAGGCGTTGATCAACAACGACCCGCGCGGCTTCGTCAAGATCGTCTCCGATCCTGCCACGGGCGTCGTGCTCGGCGGCTCGATCGTCGGCCGTCACGCCGCCGAGCTGATCTCGGTGATCGCCCTCGCCGTCACCGCCAACCTGAAGGTCAGCGACATCGTCGAGAGCCTCCTCGTGCACCCCGCGCTCTCCGAAGCCCTCGCAGAAGCCGCCGAGTAGCCGCGCGGCGCCGGCGCTGGTTCAGCGACCGCGAGCTGTGGTATCGAATCCGATACCGTGGTGGGATGATCCTGCGATCGACAGTCATCGCCTGCCGGCACCGTGCCGGCATGACGTTGCGTCAGCTGGCAGCCCGCGCCCACACGTCGCACGCCACACTCTCGGCGTACGAGCACGGGCGCTCGGCTCCGACGATCGACACGCTCGAACGCGTCGCTGCGGCGAGCGGGTTCATCGTCGACGTCCACCTGGTGCCGGCCGTGGGTGGCGCCGACCGCGCCGCTCGCGGTCGCGAGCTCGCCGACGTCCTGGAGCTCGCCGCACAGTTCCCGGCGCGCCACGAGACGATGCTGCAGGCGCCGGTTTTCGGGCGATGACGTCGCTCGTCGCGCGGATCGTCGAGCTGCACGAGCGTCTCGATGTCGCTCGCCTGCCGCACGCCTTCGGTGGTGCGCTCGCACTGGCGTGGTGCACCCAGCGCGCCCGCGCCACGATCGACATCGACGTCAACGTCTTCGTTGATGTGGACCGACTCGACGACGTGCTGGCGGCGATCTCGCCGCCGGTTGCGTGCACCGCAGACGATCGGCGCCTCCTCGAATGCGACGGCCAGGCACGGCTGTGGTGGGACGAAACGCCCATCGACCTCTTCCTCAACACCACAGCGTTCCACGCCGCCGCCGGCGAGCGGGTACGGCGCGAACCGTTCGGCGGGGTGCAGGTTCCCTTCCTGGCGTGTTCGGACCTGGCCGTGTTCAAGGCGTTCTTCGACCGCACCAAGGACTGGGCCGACCTCGAGGAGATGCACTCTGCGGGCACGCTCGACGCCGACCGGGTAATCGGCGTTCTTGCCCGCTACCTCGGCCCGAACGACGCCCGCATCGCCAGGCTGCTCGCGCTGGTCGGACCGGCCGGGTGACGAAGGGTGGATCGGTTCTGTCATGCCGAACGTGGCCGATGGGCGACGATCGGCATGACGGAACGGTGCTCAGTCGCCGTGTCTCCGCGCGGGCTGCGCCCCCGAACCCCATCGCCGGCCGGCTCGCTGGCGCTCGCGCACCCGGATCGGCTCCCTCGCTGCGCTCAGTCGCCGATGACCACCACGACGTCGCCGCCGCCGACGGTCTGGCCGGGCTCGACCTTGATCTCGGTGACGGTGCCGGCGCGGTCGGCGTTGATCTGGTTCTCCATCTTCATCGCCTCCAGCACGACGACCGCCTGATTGACCTCGACCTTCTGGCCGACCTCGACGAGCACCTTGACGATGGTGCCCTGCATCGGCACGGTCACCTGGCCCGATCCCGCCGCGCCACCGCCGCCTCCGCCCGCTCGGCGCGCGGCGCGTGGCTTCGCCCTGCCGCCGCCGCCGCCTCCGGTAGGCGCTGCCGCCGACTCGGGCACCCACATCTTCACGCCGAACCGCTTGCCGTTGACCTCCACGGTCACGCTGCGCTCGACGAGTGGCTCGGCTTCGCCGTCGCCCTCAGCAGCGGGTTCTGCCGAGGGTGCCGGCGCCGCAGCGGTGCCCGACAGGTCGAGGCGCTCCTCGACCCACTTCGTCGAGTGCTCGACGGCGGCGAAGTCGGGGTGGCGCAGGATCGCCAGGTCGGCGGGGATCGTGGTGGCGACACCCTCGACCACGGTGTCTTCCAGCGCGCGGATCGCGCGGGCGATGGCTGTGTCGCGATCCTTGCCCCACACGATGAGCTTGCCGACGAGGTTGTCGTAGAACTGGCTGACCTCGTCGCCGCTGTCGTACCCACTGTCGAAGCGAACGCCGAACCCGTCGGGCGTGGCGAGCTTCGTGATCGTGCCCGGTGACGGCAGGAACTTGCCGCCTGCCGGATCCTCGGCGTTGACGCGCACCTCGATGGCGTGACCACGGCGCGTCGCCAGCACCTCCTCCTGGGTCATCGGCAGCGGCTCACCGCTGGCGACGAGGATCTGCCACTCGACGAGATCGATGCCCGTGATCGCCTCGGTCACGGGGTGCTCGACCTGCAGCCGCGTGTTCATCTCGAGGAAGAAGAAGTCGCCGTCCTGGAAGATGAACTCGACGGTCCCGGCGTTGTAGTAGCCAACGGCTTTCGCCGCCTTGACGGCGGCCTCGCCCATCGCCTCCTCGACGCCGTCGGGCAGCGCGGGTGCCGGCGCCTCCTCGATCAGCTTCTGGTGACGCCGCTGCGCCGAGCAGTCCCGTGTGGAGACCCACACGATGTCGCCGTGCTGATCGCCGACGAGCTGCACCTCGACGTGGCGCGGCCACGTGAGGTAGCGCTCGACATAGACCTCGTCGCGCCCGAAGAAGTTCTTCGCTTCGCGCTGCGCGCTCGCCATCGCATCGGCGACCGATGCTGCGTCCTGCACGACCTTCATCCCGCGACCGCCGCCGCCGAACGCCGCCTTGATGGCCACGGGCCAGCCGCTTGCCTCACCGAACGCCACGATCTCGTCGGCCGACTGGGCGAACTCGGTGGTGCCCGGCACGATCGGGGCGCCGCCGCGCTCGGCCGCCTTGCGGCTCGAGACCTTGTCACCCATCTCCTCGATCGCCTCGGGTGGTGGGCCGATGAACGCGACGCCCATCTCCGTGATCGCCCTCGCGAAGTCGGCGTTCTCCGAGAAGAAGCCGTAGCCGGGGTGCACTGCATCGGCACCGCTCTGGCGGATCGCATCGAGGATTGCCTCGGTGTTGAGGTAGCTGTCGGCCGCCGACTGCCCACCGAGCGCGAACGCCTCGTCGGCGAGCCGCACGTGGAGCGCGTTGCGATCGAGATCGGAGTACACGGCGACCGTAGCGATGCCGAGCTCACGAGCGGCGCGGATCACACGAACGGCGATCTCACCGCGATTGGCGATCAGGATCTTCTGCAGCACAGGTGCCAATGTAAATGCTGTGACGACGGGCGACGGCAACCCACCGCACGCAACGACGCCGCCGCCCGGGTGGACGGTGAACGTGGTCGCCACGACGGGCAGCACGAACGACGACCTCGCCGCAGCCGCAACGTCGGGCGCGGCGACGAAGACCGTGCTCGTCGCCCGCCACCAGACTGCAGGGCGGGGACGACTCGATCGGCGCTGGGACGCGCCGCCCGGCACCAACCTGCTCGCCTCGTTGCTGCTCGACGAGCCGGCCGACCGTCCGGGCGCTGCGATGCGATCCGTCGCACTCGCTGCGGCGGCGGCCTCGCGGCGGCTCGCAGGAGTCTCGGTCGAGCTGAAGTGGCCGAACGACCTGCTCGTCCACGAACGCAAGCTCGCCGGACTGCTCGCCCGCCGCGTCGCCGACGGCAGGGTCGTCGTCGGGATCGGGCTCAACGTCGCCTGGTGCCCCGACGGCGCCGCCCGGCTCGGCGCCGACATCGATCCGCTCGACCTGCTCGCCGCGCTGCTCGACGAGTGGGAGTCGCTGCCGCCGTCAGTGCAGGCGCTCGACGATCGCTACGAGGCCGAGCTGGGCACGATCGGGCGCCGCGTCCGAGTCGACATGGGCAACGGTGACACCCTCGTCGGCACGGCGACGGGACTCGCAGACGGCGGCCGTCTCGTGCTCGCCACCGACGACGGGCGCCAGCGCACGATCGACGCCGGTGACGTCGTCCACCTCCGCGGCGCGACTTGACGTCCGCATCGAGCGCCGCAGCGTTAGCGTCAGCAGGATGTCACGACTGAAGCGCAGCCCCGCGCCGGTCGCGATCGTGCTCGCCGCCGCCGTCGGCGTCGGTGGGTGGCTCGGCGTGATCCGTGCAGCCGACGAGACCGAGGCGAGCGTCCGCCGGGTCGACGGTGTCGAGGAGGTCCTCACGCCGGACAGGGACGGACCGACGCAGAACTTCCTCCTCGTCGGCTCCGACACCCGCGAGGAGAACCTCGACGCCGCAGAAGGCACGAGCCGTCGCAGCGACACCATCATGATCCTGCGGCGCGAGAAGGGCGGCGGCGCGGCCTTGCTCAGCATCCCGCGCGACCTCTGGGTCGAGTTCCCCGACGGCGATTTCGGCAAGATCAACGGCGCCTACAACCAGGGTCCCGACGTGCTCGCAAAAACGGTCACGGATTCGCTCGGCATTCCCGTGCACCACTACGTCGAGATCGACTTCAACGGCTTCCAGCGGCTCGTCGACGCCATCGGCGGCGTCGAGATCTGCGTCATGCTCGCCAGCAAGGACGACAATACCGGCCTCGACCTGCAGCCCGGTTGCCAGAACCTCAACGGCAAGAACGCCCTCAAGTACGCAAGAAGTCGCTACTTCGAGGAGTTCCGCGACGGCGACTGGCGCATCGATCCGCGTGCCGACCTCGGTCGCATCGAGCGCCAGCAGCACTTCATCCGCGAGGCGGTC
>JACDGA010000048.1 GCA_013815505.1 Acidimicrobiia bacterium | reverse complement strand
ACGGCGATCGTCCCGTCGTGCGCTACCGGCACGGTGGACGCGAGCACGAGCTGCGCTGCCAGGTGATCGCCGGTTGCGACGGCTTCCACGGCATCAGCCGCGACCACATCGCCGGGTTGGCGACGGCGACGCGCGACTATCCGTTCGCATGGCTCGGCATCCTCGCCGAGGCGGCGCCCACCATCGACGAGCTGATCTACTCGAACCATGAGCGTGGATTCGCCCTTTACAGCATGCGTTCGCCGACGATCACAAGGATGTACCTCCAGGTTGCCGCTGACGAGCAACTCGACACCTGGTCCGACGATCGGATCTGGAGCGAGTTCGACGAGCGGCTGCCGACGGGCGACGACTTCGCGTTCAACACGGGGCCGATCATCGAACGTGGCATCACGGCGATGCGCAGCGTCGTCGCCACGCCCATGCGTCACGGCAGGTTGCTGCTCGCCGGCGACGCTGCGCACATCGTGCCGCCGACCGGGGCGAAGGGGATGAACCTCGCCATCGCCGACGTCGCCGTGATGGCGAAGGTGCTCGACGCCGCGCTCAACAACGGCGACAGCGCCGCGCTCGAGCGCTACACCGAGACGTGCCTCGCGCGGGTGTGGCGGGCGCAACACTTCTCGTGGTGGATGACGTCGATGCTGCACCGGTTCGGCGACGACCCGTTCCAGCGCGAGCTGCAGCTGTCCGAGCTGGCGCTCGTCACGACGAGCACGGCGGCGGCGACGAACCTCGCCCAGAACTACGTCGGTCTCCCGTTCGGCACCCTCCGATGAGTGACGACGACGTGCGCCGAGCCGCGATCGCCTCGGACGAGCGGGATTCGTTCGCTCCCGCGCCGGCTGGCACGCACGCACCGCTCGACTCCCCCGAGTACCGCTCGACCGCGCTGCGACATCCCGCGCACGCGCCCGTGCGACTCGATCCCGCGAAGGCGGACGCCACCGAGCTCGCCGGCCCGGTCTTCGGCGACGACGCCGTGACTGAGGCCGACGCCGACCTCACCCGGGCCGCACACGGGGAGGCCGTCGGCCAGCGCGTGATCGTCACGGGGCGCCTGCTCGACAGCGGTGGACGACCGATCCCGTCGTCGCTCGTGGAGGTCTGGCAGGCCAACGCATCGGGTCGCTACGCACACCAGCGCGACCAGTGGCCCGGCACGCTCGATCCGAACTTCGCGGGCGCTGGACGGGCACTCACCGACGACGAGGGCAGGTACCGATTCGTCACGATCCGTCCAGGTGCCTACCCGTGGGGAAACCACCACAACGCCTGGCGGCCCGCCCACATCCACTTCTCGGTGTTCGGTCGATCGTTCACGCAGCGCCTCGTGACGCAGATGTACTTCCCCGACGACCCGCTGTTCTTCCAGGATCCGATTCTCAACTCCATCCCCGACGAGGCCGCTCGACGACGGCTCGTTGCCCGGTACGACCACGACGTCACCGAGCCCGAGTGGGCACTCGGCTACCAGTTCGACGTCGTCGTGCGCGGTCCCGGGGCGACACCACTCGAGGATCGGGCGCATGGCTGAGGCCACGGATCGCCCGGGTCTGACGCCGTCGCAGACGGTCGGACCGTTCCTCCACCTCGCGCTCGACGTCCCCGGCGACCGCGTCGCGGTCGAACCGGGCAGCGACGGTTCGATCGTCGTGCGTGGCCGCGTCACCGACGGCAACGGGGACCCGGTGCCGGACGGTCTCGTCGAGACGTGGCAGATCGACGGTCGCTTCGCCCGCTGCGCCACCGATGCTCGGGGCGAATGGGTGGTCCACACCGCGAAACCACCGGCGGCGCCGACGCGCGACGGAACCCTCCAGGCGCCGCACCTGTGCGTCTCGGTGTTCGCGAGGGGGCTCCTCGACCGCGTTGTCACCCGCTGTTACTTCGACGACGAGGCGGACGCCAACGACGTCGATCCGGCGCTCGCCGCCATCGTCGAGGACCGCCGCCATACGCTCGTCGCCGGCGGTTCCGCCGTCGACGGCTATCGTTTCGACATCCGGCTGCAGGGTGACGATGAGACCGTCTTCTTCGACATCTGAACCGTTCGCCTTCCTCGTCGCCGTCGGAGCGGTCACCGAGCGCACCGGTCGGGTCGCATGGCTGCAGGCGATGCTCGATGTCGAGGCCGCGCTCGCCGAGTCACAGGCCGAGCTCGATCTGATTCCTGCGGACGCGGCAGCGCAGATCAAGGTTGCGTGCCGCGCCGATCAGTTCGATGTCGACGCCGTCTTCGACGCCGCGAGCCTCAGCGGCAACCCGTCGGTCCCGCTCGTCGATGCCCTACGCGCCGCAGCCGGAGCGGATGCAGCGCCGCACGTCCATGCCGGGGCGACGAGTCAGGACGTGATGGACACGGCGACGATGCTCGTCGCTGCGAGGTGCGCGGAGCACGTGTCGGGCAGGCTCACCCACCTCGCCAGCGACCTCGAACGACTCGCCGCCGACCACGCCTCGACAGCGATGGTGGGTCGCACGTTGCTGCAGCACGCGCTCCCAACTTCTTTCGGCGCCGTCGCATCGTCGTGGTCCGACGCCGTGCTCGCCGGCGTCGACGCCCTCGACTGCGTCGCGCTGCCCGTGCAGCTCGGCGGGCCGGTCGGCGACGCCATCTCGTTCGGTGCGCGCGCCGGCGAGGTCACCGCCGGCGTGGCCCGGCGCCTCGGACTCGAGGTCCCGCCTCGTCCGTGGCATGCGCAGCGCACCCCCGTCACCCAGCTCGCCGGCGCGTGGGGCTCCGTGGCGGGTGCGGCGGGGGGCGTGGCCACCGACATCGTCCTCCTCGCGTCGAGCGACATCGCCGAGCTGCACGAGGTGGCCGACGGGGCGGGCGGCTCGTCGTCGATGGCCCACAAGCACAACCCCGTGGCCGCCGTCAGTGCGCGTGCCGCCGCGGCACAGGCGCCAGGGCTGGTCGCGACGGTGCTGCACGCAGCGGGTGGCCACGAGCTGCAACGGGCTGCGGGCGCCTGGCACGCCGAGTGGCCGGCGCTGCAATCGCTGCTGCGGTGCACGGGCGCTGCGGTCGAATGGCTGGCGGCGAGCGTCGAGCGCCTCGTCGTCGACCCTGACCGGATGGCGTCGAACCTCGACGCCGCCAACATCCCGCAGGAGGCGAGACGACCATGAGCACCGATCCGAACGTGGTCCGCATCGACGGCCCGAGCCAGAGTCGAGGTGACAGCCCGGGCGACGGCGACACCATCGTCTGGCTCGGATCGCTCGGCAGTGACGCCTCGATGTGGGACCGCCAGGTCGAGGCCTTCGCAGATGACGCCCGTTGCATCCGGATCGAGCTGCCCGGTCACGGTGGCGCTGCGGCCGAGCCGGGACCGTACGCGATCTCGGGGCTCGCCGACCGGGCCGTCGCGATGCTCGACGAGCTCGACGTGTCCCGTGCCCACGTCGTCGGCCTGTCCATCGGGGGGATGATCGCGATGGCGCTGGGCATCCACCACCCCGACCGGGTGCGCTCGCTCGGGCTGCTCTGTACGTCCGCCTACCTGCCGCCGCAGCAGGGATGGGTCGACCGGGCGACGACCGTGCGTTCGCAGGGCGCCGGCGCGGTCGCCGAGACGGTCGTCGGCCGATGGTTGACCGCGGACCACGCGACTGCGCACCCCGACGAGGCGAGCGCCTTCGTGGCGATGATCTCGGGAACCGAGGCCGAGGGCTACGCCGCGTGCTGCGAGGCGATCGGGGCGATGGACCTGCGCCCGCAGCTGACAGACATCAGCGCCCCGACACTCGTCGTGTCCGCCCGGGACGACCCGGCGACGCCGCCCGACCACGGCAGGCTGATCGCCGACTCGATCGAGTCGTCGGTCTTCGAGCTGATCGACGGTGCCCACCTCGCCAGCCACGAGTGCGCGCCGGTGATCAATGCCCTCCTCGCCCGCCACTTCGAGCGGGCGGCGCGATGAGCGAGCGAAGCGAGCGAATCATCGGCAACGCGCGCAGCGCTCACAGGTGCACCATCATGTCGGCCTCCGGTGGCTGCCCTCACGGAACCATGGTGCACCAGTGAGCGAGCGAGAGTCGGACGCGCAGGCGCCTGCGAGCCGCTACGACGCCGGGATGGCCGTTCGTCGTGAGGTGCTCGGCGACGACCACGTCGACCGTGCCGTCGCCGCCACCACACCGCTCGACGCCGACTTCCAGCAGTTCATCACGGAGACGGCGTGGGGGTCGCTGTGGACGCGCGACGATCGCCTCGATCGACGCACCCGATCGTGCATCACGATTGCGCTGCTGGTCGCGTTGCGTGCCGAGGGCGAGTTGGCGATGCACCTACGCGCCGGGTTGCGCAACGGGCTCACGCCCGAGGAGATCACCGAGGTGATCCTGCACACGGCTGCCTACGCCGGCATCCCCGCGGCGAACGCAGCGATGGCCGTGGCCAAGGACGTCCTGCGCAACTGAACTGCGCTCGCTGACCCCGCCGGCGCAGCCGGGTGACGAGCCCGTCACCCGTCCTGGTACTCGACGGTGTTGGGGTCGCTGCGATCAGTGGTGATCTTCTTGGCGAGGCAGTTCGCACGATCGATGCCGAGGCGACCGCACTCGTCGAGCGCACCGGCGGCATCGTCGTATGGAGTCGGGACGATCGTGATGAACAAGTCGCTGGTCTCGTAGACCCAGTCGTTCGACGACAGCAGCACGGCGCCGTAGGCGTCGCGGAGCTGTTCGTGGTTCTCCAGCACATCGGTGAACTCGTACGTGATGCCGTCAGCCTCGACCCCGGGACGCTTGGCGCTCAGCTGCACCACCCACGTCCCCTCGAGCGCTTCCACCGTGGCGAAGTCCTGCTCGATCATGCCGTTGAGGTCACGCTGGGCCGCCTCGTTGGGTGGCACGTCGGGCGACGGGGGTGCGGTGGTCACGGTCGTGGCGGGTTCCGTGACCGGCACGGTGGTGGTGGGCGACGGGGGCAACGAGAACTCGGTCGTCGTCTCCGTCACGGTCGTCGCCGTCGTCGCAGAAACGGTGGTTGCGGGATCGGTGGACGGCGACGTGATCGGGTCTGCCGAGGCGTCGGTCGCAGCCGTCGTGGCGACACTCGGCTCGCTCGATGGTACAGAGCCATCCGTCTCGCTGCCATCGTCGTCGCGGTTTGCGGCGACGAGTGCGACGACACCGGCGGCGACGGCGATGACCACCATGAGCGCCGCCAGGGCCAACCAGGGCACCGACCGTCGCGGCTCGTCGTCATATGGACCGCCCTCACGTCCGACGTCATAGGGCGGCGCCGGCGGACCGGTACGGTCGGGCGGCACCGCGGCGGCTGGCATCACCGCGGTCGACGACGAGTCGTCCGGGGGTCGCATCCACTCTGGTGGCGGGGCGCCCTCTGGCGCAGGAGGTTCGACCGGTGGCGATGCTTCAGCGGGCGCAGCGCCCGGCGCGTCGTCGTCGACGGGACGGGTGGCCGACCACAGCTCGTCGATCGCCCCCGTGTCGCCCGAGTGCAGCGGCCCGGCGTACAGGCGCCCACACCAGCGGCACGTTCGCTCGCCGCCGAGATTCTCCGCCTTGCAGGACGAGCACCACCAACGATCGGGGGGCGACGGGGTGTCCGTCATCAGCACCACCGTACTTGCGACGCCCTTGCGCCCATGCGCACCCGGACCTCGTTCTGTCAGCGCCGAAGGGGTTGGGCTTGTCACACCGGTGTGGTTGAGTAGATCACATGAGGTCCGAACACGTGCTCGAACGGGTCCGTCATGCCGCGCGAGACCTCGCCGCTCTCGTCGCGGGTGAGCTCGACGCCGACGATGTCCGGGCGGTCGTGCACGAGCTGCGCACGGTCCGCACTCACGTCGGCCGCTTCGAGGTCGACCTCGCCGCTCGCGCCAACGAGCTGCGTGAGTCGGGCACGTGTGATGACCCAGTCGATCTGTTGTCAGGTGTCGGTGCGATGCCCACGGGACGAGCACGCCAGGTAGCTCGAAACGCCGAGCTGCTCGGCAAGATGCCGGCGCTCGCCTCTGCGTTGCGGTCGGCGGCGATCACTGACGATCACGTCAATGCCGTCGCCGTCGCTCGTCGACGTGTCGATCCGTCGGTACGCCCGGGGTTCGATGCGTTGGATGACCGGCTCGCTACGTACGCAGCGGGACACAACCCGGACCAGCTTGCAGAGCACCTCAAGTTCGTGCAGCGCGGGCTGGAACGCCAGCTGACTCGTGACCTCGATCTGCGCCGCCGGCGTGGCGTGCGGGTGTCGAAGTGGATCGACAGGGCCGGCATCTACCAGTTGCACGGATCGTTTGACCCCGAGATGGGCGCCCGCATCTTCGGTGCCATCGACACCGCCGTCGACACCCTGCGCGCCGGCAACCCAGCATCACTCGTGCCCGGTGACGACCCCGATGATCCGTTGGCGGCGGATCGTGAGTTCCTCGCCGCCCACGCCCTCGCCCGACTCGTCAGCCACGGTCACATGGCCGATCACCCCGGTGTCGCCGAGATCGTCGTGCTGGTCGACGAGCAGTCGTTGCTGCTCGGCCCGCACGACGACACGGTGTGTGAACTGCACGACGGCACCCCTGTCGAGGTGGATGCGGTGCGGCGGCTGTGTTGTGAAGCGATGCTGCGCGCCGTGGTCGTCACCGCCGACGGCACCATCCCACTCAACGTCGGACGGGCGCAACGCACCGCGACCCGCGAACAACGCCGCGCACTGCGCGCGATCCACCGCACCTGCGCCATCGACGGCTGCAGCACGCCGTTCGACTGGTGCGAGATCCATCACATCTGGTTCTGGGAACTCAACGGGCTCACCGACCTCGACAACCTCGTGCCCTTGTGTCACCGCCATCACCACCTCGTCCACGACGCCTGCTGGCGTCTCCAGCTCGACCCACGCGACCGCACACTGACGTTCACCAGACCAGACGGCACCATCCACAGCCAGACACGACCACCCGGACTCCTGCCGCCCGTCGAGCGACCGCCCGACGTCGACAGTTCCAGCGCACCGGGCCGGCGACGAACCAACCCGAGCCCAGCCGCGGCGTGAACCGCCGCCGACGGACCGATCGAGGGACGTGCCACGCCCGTACGTTGCAACCGTGTGGGACAATCGTGACGGTGAAGCGCGAGATCCTCACCGTCGGGCACCCACTACTGCGTGAGCGAGCACGCGAGGTCGATCCGGACGAGCTCGCGTCGAAGGAGATCCGCGCGCTGATCGACGACCTCGTCGACACGATGCGGGCGGCCAACGGCGCAGGACTTGCGGCGACGCAGGTGGGCGAGATGGTGCGCATCGCCGTGATCGAGGTCGACCACAACCCGCGCTACCCGTACAAGCCGAAGATCCCGCTCACCGTCGTCGTCAACCCGGTGATCGAGCCACTCGACGACGAGCTGGTGGAGATCAACGAGGGCTGCCTGTCGGTGCCCAACCTGCGCGGCAACGTGATGCGCCACGTGAACGTGCGGGTCCGCCACCTCGACCGCGAGGGCACGGCGCACGACGACGTGAGGCGAGGGCTCACGGCAGGAACGTTCCAGCACGAATGCGACCACCTCGACGGTCGCCTGTTCCTCGACCGTGTCGAGGACACGACCACGCTGGCGACGTGGGAGCAGTTCGAGCGGTTCCATCGCAAGGCGTTCGTCGAACGGATCACCGCCTTCGTCGAGCGTGTTGGATCGTGACACGGCGTCGTTGCGTCCCGTTCCGGATCGCTCGTTGACGAGCTACCGCTGCGACTTCGCCTGGCTGGGCACGTCGACCGAGGTCGAGCGGGACGTCCTCATCGATGTCGACGGTGAGCGGATCATCCGTATCGCCGCTGCGACCGCAGATCGCCAGGCCGCCGATGCGGCGCTGGCGCTGCACGGACTCACGATCCCGGGGATGGCCAACTGCCACAGCCACGCGTTCCATCGCGCCATCAGGGGACGGACGCAGCGTGGGGTCGGATCGTTCTGGACGTGGCGCGAGGCGATGTACGAGGTGGCGGCGACGCTCGATCCCGACAGCTACCACGACCTCGCAACGGCGACGTATGCCGAGATGGCGCTCGCCGGGATCACGGCAGTCGGCGAGTTCCACTACCTCCACCACCAGCGTGACGGCACGCCGTACGCCGATGGCAACGCGATGGGTGCTGCACTCGTCGACGCCGCACGCGAAGCCGGACTGCGAATCACGCTGCTCGACGCCTGCTACCTCCACGGCGGGATCGGCGTCAGGCCCGATGCGACGCAGCGGCGGTTCAGCGACGGTGACGCACATCGCTGGGCCGAGCGGGCAGACGGCATCGCCACCGCCCGGCACGCGAAGGTCGGGGCAGCGATCCACTCCGTGCGCGCCGTCGATCCCGATTCGATGGCGGTCGTCGCCGAGTGGGCGCACGCGCGCGAGACGTCGCTCCACGCCCACGTGTCAGAGCAACCGGCGGAGAACGAGGCGTGTCTCGCAGCGCACGACTGCACACCCGTCGAACTGTTCCACCGCAGCGCAGCGCTCGACGAGCGGTTCACCGCCGTCCACGCCACCCACCTGACCGACGGCGACGTCGCCTTGCTCGGTGCAGCGAGCTGCACGTGCTGTTGCTGCCCCACCACCGAGCGAGACCTCGCCGACGGCATCGCGCCGACGCGCTCGCTCCGCGATGCAGGGGCACGACTGTCGCTCGGCAGCGATTCGCATGCCGTCATCGACCTGCTCGAGGAGGCGCGAGCAGTCGAGCTCGACGAGCGCTTGGCGAGCGGGCAGCGGGGCACGCACGATGCTGCGGCCCTGCTGGCCGCGGCGACCCACGTCGGCCATGCCTCGATCGGATGGCCCGACGCCGGGCGCATCGAGGTGGGCGCGGTAGCCGACCTCGTCACGGTCCGGCTCGACTCCGTCCGCCTCGCCGGGGCCAGCGCCGACCACCTCGTCGAGCACGTCGTGTTCGCCGGCACCGCGGCCGACGTCGACCACGTCGTCGCCGGCGGACGTGTCGTCGTCCGCGACGGCCGGCATGTCACCATCGACGTGCCCGCTTCGCTCGCCCGGTCGGTCACTGCGACGATCGACCTACGATCGCCACGATGAGCCCCGACGAGCTGCTCGCCTACTGCCTCGCCAGGCCGGGTGCGTGGGAGGACGAGCCGTGGGAAGGCGACACCGTCGCCAAGGTCGGGGCGAAGATCTTCGCCTTCGTCGGAGCTGGTACATCGGTCGGGGTGAAGGCAGGGTCGAGCCGCGACGAGGCCGACGAGTGGCTGCTGCGCTACCCCGAGGACGCCTCCGTCATGGCGTACATCGGCCGCTCGGGATGGAACACGTTGCGTCTCGGCGCCTCGATCCCCGACGACGAGATATGCGCCGCGATCGACGAATCCTACGACGCCGTGGTCGCCAAGCTGCC
>JACDGA010000268.1 GCA_013815505.1 Acidimicrobiia bacterium | reverse complement strand
GGCGATGACCGCACCGATCCGATCATCCGGTCAGTCGACGGCGATCTCGGGGGCGTCTGCGAAGCCCGTCATCCACCTCTGCGTGATCTTCTCGAGCGTTCCGTTCTTGCGCAGCGCGCCGAGCGCGCGGTCGACGCACTCGACGAGGGGGTTGTCCTTCTCGAACACCATGCCGAACTCGTCGGCCTGACCGCCGGCGTCGACGGGGAACTGCCCGATGATCGTCGACCCCTCGATCTCGACGGCCGTCACGAAGAACGCCGTCGGCAGATCGAGCACGATCGCGTCGATCTGGTTCGACTCGAGTGCCTGCTTTGCCCCGACGTTGTCGTTGTAGACGAACGCCTCCTGCTCGGGTTGGATCACGTCCTGGATGAAGCCGAGGCTCGTCGTGCCAGATTGCGCGCCGAACTTCAGTCCACGCAGCTCGGCGACCGAGGTGGCGCCGACGGCATCGGAGTCGTCGAACCCGACCACGGCTTGGTTACTGGCGTAGTACGGGGCCGAGAACGTGATGTTCCGCGCCCGTCTTGGCGTGATCGAGAACTGCTGCAGGTTGATGTCGAAGTCCTTCGCGCCCGGCTGGATCGCCTGGTCGAATGTCGACCGAGTCCACTCGACCGACTCCTTGTCGAATCCCATCTCCCCTGCGACGGCGTACGCCACCGCCGATTCGAAGCCCTTGCCCGACGTCGGATCGTCGTCCATCACGTAGGGCGGGAACGCCGGCGAGCCGGTCGCAACGACGAGGCGCCCGTCGTCGAGCGTCTTGCCCTCGGCGCACTCGGCCGCCGACTGGGCTGCGACCGCCGTGGTGGCCGAGCTGCCGTCCGAAGTGGTGGCGCTGCCGCCCGCCGAGGTCGATCCCGTCGACGACGCGGACGTCGTGTCACCCGACTCGGAGTCGCCGCACGCGACGATGCTCGACATCGCCGCAGCGGCGAGCAGGAGGGACACGGTGGCACGTGGACGCAGCATGGCGAGATGCTAGTGCTCGCTGTCTCGGCGTGGCCCGGACTTGCTGGCTCGGATCGCCCGGATCAGTCGCACTCGGTGCCGTCGGCCGGCACCTCCAGCTCCACGAGGTAGGCGTGCACGAAGCCCTGCGCGCAGGTGCTCACCGAGTACCCGGTGTGCTCGTTGGCGTCGACGATCACGAGCGTTCCCTCCTCCAGTTGCTCGGCAGCGGTTCGAGTGCCCGACAAGGGCGTCGCAGGATCGCCCGTCGTGCCGATCACGACGATCGGACCTGCTCCGGCACCAGTCACCTCGACGCGTGGATCGCTCGACTCCGGAAAGAACGTGCAGAAGTAGTCGCCTGCCGAGCCCGGTGAAAGCCGCGGCGCCACCTTGTTGAACTCGGGTTGCTCGGCGTCTTCCTGCTCGACCGTCGTGCGGTCGGGGCTGTCCATGCAGACGATCGACTGGAACGCCTCCAGCTCGTCGCCCCACGTGCCGTCAGGAAGGCGTTGGTAGTACGAGTCGAACAGCGCGAGCAGACCGGCGCCGTCACCGTCCTGGGCGTCGGCAAGAGCCTGGGCGAGCTCGGGCCAGCGACTGCTCGAGTACATCGCGGCGATGGTCGCCCCGATGGCGACGACCCGGTTGGCCTCTGGCCGGTCGGGCTCGGTCGGCAGCGGGGCCTCGTCGAGCTTGGTCATCAGCTCGTCGTAGGCGGTCGTCGCGTCGCCACCGTTGTGGAAGGCGCACGACGTGTCCTCGCTGCAATCGTCGAGGAATGCCTGCACGGAATCCTCGAACCCGCCGAGCTGGATCAGCGCGCCGGCGTCGAGATCGGCCGTCGGGTCGGACGCACCGTCCAGCACCGCAGCCCGAACGGCGTCGGGGAACAGAGTCGCCCAGGTGGCGCCCAGCTCGGACCCGTAGCTGAACCCGAAGTACGAGAGCTGCTCTTCGTCGAGCGCGAGCCGCATCGCCTCCATGTCGCGAGCCGAGTCGTTCGTGCCGACGAATGGGAGGATGTCGCCGCTGCGCTCTGCGCACCCCGCAGCGAACTCCTCCGCCGTGTCGACGAGCACCTGACGCTCGGCTTCGTCGTCGGGCGTGATGTCGAACTCGGCGTAGTACTTGTCGTAGTCGTCGACGCAATCGAGCGCGGGAGTGCTCTTGCCCGTGCCACGTGGGTCCCAGCCGATGATGTCGAATGCGGCCAGCAGCTCCTCGCCGTAGACCGAGTCGGCGTACGTGGCGTACTCGGAACCACCGAAGCCCGGCCCGCCAGGATTGACGAGCAGCGAACCGATCCGCTTCGAGGGATCATCGGCCTTGTTGCGAACGAGGTGCAACGTGAACGCCGGCCCGCCGGGATCGCGGTAGTCGACGGGCACCTCGAGGCTTCCCTCGCTGACGCCCGCGCGCTCGGACTCCCACTCGATCTCGAAATCGCCCGACACCTCCGGCTGCTGCTGCTCGGCGGGTGCCGTCGCGACGGTCTCGTCCACGATCGGTGACGCCTCCCGCGTCGTCACACCGGCCGGCGCACCACAGGCAGCGACGAGCGTTCCACCGAGCACGGCCGCCACGATCCGGTTCGCCGTGCGTCGCGCCGGCGACGCCCGGGACCCGCGAGTAGACGAACGGACGGGGAGAGCCACGAGCTGGATCGTAGGACGCCGGGTGGGGTTTGTGGCTTCGTAGCCTTACGGCATGCACATGGGCCCACCGAGTCTGCGACCTCGGGACTCGGCGGCGGTCGCCGGAGCCCGGCTGGATCGTGGAACGGTGCGGCGGATCTGGGCGTTCGCCCGTCCCTACCGGCGGCGCATCGCCGTGCTCGTCGCCGCCATCCTCGCCTCGGCGATCCTTGGCCTCGTGCCCCCGCTCGTGGTGCGGGCCATCCTCGACGACGCCATCCCCCAGTCCGATCGATCGATGGTCACGTGGCTCACTGCGCTCGCGGTCACCGCCGCCGTGGGCGAGGCCGCGCTGGCCGTCGTGCAGCGATGGGCGACATCGAGCGTCGGCGAGGGCCTGATCTACGACCTCCGAAAGGCGCTGTTCGCCAAGGTGCAGCGGATGCCGATCGCGTTCTTCACCCGCACGCCGACGGGTGCGATCACCGCCCGTCTCAACACCGACGTGGTCGGCGCGCAGACCGCCGTCACGTCGACGCTCAGCAGCGTCATCAGCAACGTCGTCGTGCTCGTGACGACGTTCATCGCGATGGTCGCATTGGAGTGGAGGCTGACCTTGATGGCGCTCGTCGTGCTCCCCGTGTTCGTGCTGCCGGCGCGCCGGGTGGGGCGAAAGCTGCAGCAGATCGCTCGCGAGCAGATGCAGTTCAACGCCACCATGAGCACACAGATGACCGAGCGGTTCAACGTCGCCGGAGCGATCCTCGTCAAGCTGTTCGGCAGCCCGCATCGCGAGAACGCGGCGTTCGAGCGCGAGGCCCGCGGCGTGCGCGACACTGGGGTCCGGGCGGCGCTCTACGGCCGGGTCTTCTTCGTCGCCCTCGGCCTCGTCGCCGCCGTCGGCGCAGCGGTGATCTACGGCGTCGGTGGCCATTTCGTGATCTCCGGCAGCATCACGGGAGGCACGCTCGTTGCGCTCGCCGCGTTCGTGACGCGCA
>JACDGA010000267.1 GCA_013815505.1 Acidimicrobiia bacterium | reverse complement strand
TGCCGATCACGGCGAGGATGGCGACGACGGGCATCCACTCCTTGGCGCCGTTCGGCAGGAATGGGATGGCGATCCGCACGAAGCCGTACGTGCCGAGCTTCAGCATGATCGCCGCCAGGATCACCGAGCCCTGCGTCGGTGCCTGGGTGTGCGCGTCGGGCAGCCAGGTGTGGAACGGGAACATGGGCACCTTGACGGCGAACCCGACGAAAAAGCCGGCGAAGATCCACACTTGCGTGTCGCGATCGAGTGAACCCGCCTGGTCGAGGAAGTGCAGGAAGCCGAAGCTCTCGCCGCCCGTCTGGAAGAACAGGGCGAGGATCGACACGAGCATCAGCGCCGATCCGAACATCGTGTACAGGAAGAACTTGAGCGATGCGTACTGGCGCTGCTCGCCGCCCCAGACGCCGATCATGAAGTACATCGGCAGCAGCACGACCTCGAAGAACACGAAGAACAGCACGAGATCCTGGGCGACGAACGTGCCCGCCAGCCCGATCTGGAGCACGAGCGTCAAGATGCCGAACGCCTTCGGGTTGCCGGCCTCTGGCATGTTGTCGTACGTGTAGATCGACACGAGGAACGTGATCAGCATCGAGAGCACGTAGAGCGGCAAGCTGATGCCGTCGAGGCCGATGGCGTAGTTGGAGTGGATGACCTCGATCCAGTTCTCGTTTGCGTAGAACTGCAGCGCGCCGGCTCGGTCGTAGTCGAACTGCGTCAGCGTGTAGATGCCGACCACGAGCGTCGCACCGGAGGCGACGATGGGGACGAGGCGCTGCAGTCGATCCTCGGTGCGCCGGATGAACAGCATCAGCACCACGCCGGCGAGCGGGAGGAACGTGCCGACGCTCAGGAGCCAGTTCTGATCGGTGATGGTTTTCATGCTCGATTCCGGTCTAGGCGTTGACGATGACGAGGACGATGGCGAAGACGGCGGCGGCGGCGAAGAGCAGCGCGCCGTACTGGTTCACCTTGCCGGACTGGATGGGCTGCAGGGCGTGGCCCGTCTCGGACGACACGAGGCCCGAGGCGTTGACCGCCCCGTCGACGACGCGCTGGTCGATGTTGCGGTAGACCCAGCGTCCGACGACCTTGCCGGTGAGGCCGGCGCCGTTGACGGCACCGTCGATGACTCGCTGGTTGACCCAGTAGGCGGCCCGCGCGATCGGGTGGGCGACGCCGTGGACGATGACCTTCTCGTAGAGGTGGTCGAGGTAGTACTTGTTCCACAGGAACCTGTACACCCCGCCAGCGAGCGCGGAGCGCTCGGTGAGACCGACGAGTCGGCGGTTGCGCTTCGTGTAGAGCTGGATGCAGATCAGCCAGCTGGCGACGAGCCCGACGGCGACGATCACGAGCGACTGCGCTGCCTTCGACCACTTGAACTCCGCGTGGTCGACCGCCGGGAAGTAGCACACCGTCCCCGCCGCTGGGTCCGTGAAACCACAGCCTTCACTGCTGGCGGGCTCGTCGGCCGCTGCGCTTTCTCCTCGCGCCGCTTGTGTCTCGTCGCTGGCGCTTCCCTCGACACGTGTGTCCGAGCGGGCCATCACGATGCCGGCGCTGGTGGCGGCGCCGGCCTCGGGTTCGGGCTCGGTCCCCGACTCGGCGGGGGCGGCCTCGACCTCGGCGGGGATCGGCTCGACGTACTTCTTGAAGTCTTCCCACTCCTCGCCGAACGGCACCGCGTTGGTGAAGCCCGAGACGAGCGCAAGGAAGGCGAGGATGCAGACGGGGACCAGGATCAGCTTGCCCGACTCGTGCGGGGATGCGTGAGAGTCGTGATGGTCTTGCGTATCGACGACGGCGTCGTCAGGGTCGCCCACCTCTCGCGCCGCACCGGGGGTGGCGTCGGCGCCGTGGAGCACCGGGTCGGCGGGGTCGTCCTCGGTGGGCGCGGTGTCGGGCAGGCCGGCGTCGTCGCCGTGGGCACCGGCCATCGCGTACGCGGGGGCGTGGAGGTCGGCGTGCTCCTCGTGGCGTTCGCCGGCGGCCGCACCGCGTGGCTCGCCGAAGAACGTGAGGTAGGTCGCCCTCGCCATGTACCCGGCCGTGAGGAACGCCCCGAACAGGGCGACGTACATGAAGACCTCGTAGCCGTTGTGGCCGACGTTGTCGATGATCTCGTCCTTGGAGAAGAAGCCCGACAGCGGGAACACGCCGGCAAGGGCGAGCGTGGAGACGATCCACGCACCGGCGGTGATCGGCATCTTCTTCGCCAGTCCGCCCATGTCGCGCTTCATGTCGAAGCTGTGGTGCGATCCCGAGTGGCTCACCGAACCGGCGCACAGGAACAGGCAGCACTTGAAGAAGGCGTGCGTGAAGATGTGGAACACGGCCGGCAGCCAGGCTCCGGCGCCGAGGCCGAGCATCATGTAGCCGAGCTGGCTCACCGTTGAGTAGGCGAGCACCTTCTTGATGTCGGTCTGCACGAACGCCAGCAGCGCCGAGATGACGATGGTGATGGCGGCGATGACGACGATGAAGTTGACGCTCACGTCGGGGATCGAGAAGCCCTCCCAGAACACCGGGTAGAGCCGGGCGACGAGGAAGACACCGGCGACGACCATCGTCGAGCTGTGCAGCAGCGACGACACCGGCGTCGGGCCCGCCATCGCGTCGGGGAGCCAGGTGTGCAGCGGGAACTGGCCGCTCTTGCCGATGCAGGCGATGAACAGCGCCACCGAGCCCCACAGCAGCACCGTGCTGCTGGCCTCGCCCGACAGCGCCCACGCCGAGAGGCCGCGGATGCTGAATCCGCTCACGCCGAGGTTCTCCTGCGTCCATGGGTTGGCGCTGAAGTAGAGGACGGCGATGCCGACGAGCAGCCCGATGTCGCCGACGCGCACGGTGAGGAACGCCTTCAACGCCGCGCGGGCGTTGTCCTCTTCCTCCCACCAGTGGCCGATCAGCATGAACGAGCAGAGGCCCATGATCTCCCAGCCGAGGAGGAGCTGGACCATGTTCTCGGCGAGGACCATGACGAGCATCCCTGCCGAGAACAGGGTCAGCGCTGCGAAGAAGTGCGTGTAGCGGCGGTCACTGCGGACGTACTCGAGCGAGAAGATCTGCACGAGCAGCGAGATGAACGCGACGAGCAGCAACGCCATGACGGCGAGCCCGTCGATGTGCTGTCCGATGCCGAACTCGAACCCGCCGCTCTCCCACCACGTCCACGATCTGATGACGGGCTCGACGAAGCCCCCCTCACCCTCTGCGGCGACGGTGAGGCTGCGCCCCATGCCGGCGAGGTAGCGGATCGGTCCCGCGGCCTCTTCCCCACCGGTGGCCTCGTCGACACGCTGCATCCACTGGAACGCGGTACCGGCGGCGATCACGAGCGACGCCGCCATCGTCGCCAGTCCGACCTCGCTGCCCTGCATCGGCAAGCGCTTGCCGAACAGGATGATGACGGCGAACCCGATCGCCGGGATGAGCGGGATCAGCCACGCGTTGTCGAGGAACCAGCCGTTCGCTGCGAGCACGTCGGGTCACCCACGCATCTCGGACAGCTCGTCGAGAGCGATCGAGCGGCGGTTGCGGTACACGAGCATGACCATCGCCAGACCCACGCCAACCTCTGCGGCGG
>JACDGA010000266.1:184-3595 GCA_013815505.1 Acidimicrobiia bacterium | reverse complement strand
GCCGACAGGAGGTCGTCGGCGAGCGTGGCGAGTCGTCGCGTCAGGGCGCGCACGTGGTCGACGTCGATCGGTGGTTCTGGCACGGCGACGGGTCGCGTCGTGTGGTCGGCGTGCCGGGCGAGTGCTGCCTCCAGCTCGGCTCGGCGGCGCTCGGCGGATGCCTGCCGATCGGTGGCGTGGCGCAACTCCGTGCGTGTCGCCGTCAGCTCGCGACGTAGCTCGTCGGCGACCGCCGTCGCGTCCCGCAGCGACGTCCGGGCCTCGTCGAGGTCCACTCGCAGCCGGTTGCGGCGTCCTGTGTCGGCGTCGACGTCGGCTGCGAGGCGGGCCTGCTTCGACTCCGCCGCCTCGCGGCGTCGTTGCTCCTTTCGCGCCGCCGACTCCGCCTGCTCGCGCCGTTCACGCTCGTCGGCAAGTCGATCGAGAAGCACGACCTGTGCCGCCCATCCCTGTGGGCGCCGCAACCAGGTCACACCCAGCTCGTCGACGCCGGCGGCTGGCGCCACGACGCCGACCTGGGCCCGGAACTCCGGCGCCCCTGCGATGGCCCGGCGCACCCGTCCCAGCAGCGCGGCGTCGAGCCGCCCGCTCACAACCACCGGTTCGAGGTCCCGTGGCACGGGTAGACCCCGACGGTTGGCCTCGACCGCGACCTCGAACGCGAACTCCAGCGCCGGGCGAAGCCGCCCATGCGCGATCGCAACGTCGTCGGCCGCATCGGCTTCGTCGAGGTTGTCGACGGTGTCGCGGTCGGCGGCGTCGTCGGGCTCGTCCAACATCGCCACGCGTGCAGGATACAAACGCCGTTGCGTGTCTCGCCGCCGTTGCGGTTGATCCGAACTCACGTTCGTGATCGAATCGAACAGATGTCCGTCCGACCGCCACAGCAACGCTCCTTCGAAGAGCTCGGGACGCCGCTCGTCGACGTCACGTTCTGTGTGATCGATCTCGAGACGACGGGCGGCGACCGGGGAAATGATTTCATCACCGAGGTCGGCGCCGTCAAGGTGCGGGGTGGCGAGCATCTGGGCACGTTCCAGACGCTGGTCAACCCTGGCAAGGCGATCCCGCCGATGATCAGCGTGCTCACCGGTCTCACCGACGTGCTCGTCGCCCAGGCACCGCGCATCGAGACCGTGCTGCCGTCACTGCTCGAGTTCATCGGACCGCACACGGTCATCGTCGGGCACAACGTGCGGTTCGACCTCGGATTCCTCAACGCCGCACTGCTGCGCAGTGATCGACCGACGCTCGCCAACACGTCGGTCGACACGGTGGCCCTTGCCCGACGACTCGTGCGCGACGAGGTGCGCAACTGCGCGCTCGGCACGCTCGCCCGTCAGTTCCGCCTCCCCCACCAACCCACGCATCGGGCGCTCGACGACGCGCTCGCCACGGTCGACCTGCTCCACCTCCTCATCGAGCGCGCCGCCGGCTGGGGGGTCAAGGGACTCGACGACCTCACGAGCGTGGCCAGGCTCGGAGGCCACCCCCAGGCCGCCAAGCTCAAGCTCACCACCGAGCTGCCGAGGACACCCGGTGTGTACTGGTTCTGCGGGCCGCGCGGCGACGTGCTGTACGTCGGAAAGGCGACAAACCTGCGCCAGCGCGTTCGCAGCTACTTCGGGGCCGAAGACCGACGCCGGATGGGGGCGATGCTGCGCGAGTCGGCGTCGATCCACCACGCCGCGTTGCCCGACGCGCTCACCGCCGAGGTCGTCGAGACCCGCATGATCTCGGCGCTGCAGCCCCGCTACAACCGTCGCGGCACGGGTGTCGACCGTTACTGCTATGTCCGCCTCGACACCGACAGTGCCTGGCCGCGGCTCTCCATCGTGCGCGACCCCGGCCGTCTCGGGGTGCACCTCGGACCGCTGCCGTCACGATCGATGGCGTCACTCGTCGTGGAGGCCATCGAGTCCGTCGTGTCGGTGCGGCGCTGCTCCAAGCGCCTCGGCAAGCACCACCAGCCGACGCTCGATGCCGCGCCGTGCGTCGCAGCGCAGCTCGGTGTGACGGTGTGCCCGTGCGCGGGGCAGGCCGATCCAGCCGAGTACGCCCGCGCCGTCGACCTCGCCGCGGCGACGATGCGCGGTGACGTGGCGGCGGTGATCGCCGCCCTCCACACCAGGATGCTGCGCCTCGCGTCGGGCCAGCGCTACGAGGAGGCGGCTGCGGTGCGTGACCGGGCGAGGGCACTGACCACGGCGGTCCGTCGCCAGGCGCTCACCGACGCGCTCCGTGCGGCGGGCACGGTCACCGTGACGAACGGGACGACGTCGTGGCAGCTCGACGGGTCACGGCTGCGGGCGCCGGCGCAGGCGCCACCGGTGGCTGCGCCGCCCGAGTCGTGCAACGAACACGACCCGCTACCGCGGGGCCTCGTCGACGAAGCGCTCTGCCTCGCCGGCTACTTCGACCGCCACGCCGATCGTCTCGTCGCCACGAGTAGCGGACCGTGGGCGTTCCCCGTGCCCGCCGCCCCGACCCTCGACACGATCGCTGCGAGTGCCGCGGACGTGCTCTTGCCGCCGCCCTACGGCGTGGTGCCGGGGTCGGCGGCGTCGACGGCCTGCGCAGCCTCGGCGGCGAACGCCTGGGAGCGCTCGCAGAACCGATCGAGCAGTTCGCCCGCACGTCCGTCGTCGAGCACCGCAGAGGCCGCCGTGATGCCGTCCTCGAGGGACTCCACGTGACCGGCCACCACGAGCGCCGCAGCGGCGTTGAGCACGGCGATGTCGCGCGGCGCGCCACGGTCACCAGCAAGCACCGACCGCACGACGTCGGCGTTGTGCGCAGGGTCGCCACCGGCCAGTTCGTCGAGCGTTGCCGGCGCAAGCCCGAGGGCCACAGGATCCACCTGGAACGACCGGACGCCTTCGGGTTCGATGGCCAGCACGCGTGACGGTCCGGTCGTGCTCAGTTCGTCGAGACCGCCACCGTGCACGATCCAGGCGTGCGTGGCACCGTGCGATCGCAGCGACGCCGCCATCGGCTCGGCCATCGACACGTCGGCGATGCCCAACAGGTAGCGGCGCACGCGCCCCGGGTTCGCCATCGGTCCCAGCAGGTTGAACACCGTCGGCACTCCGATCTCACGTCGCGATGGCGCGGCGAAGCGGAACGCGGGATGGAAGCGAGGCGCGAAGCAGAACCCGATGCCGGCCTCGCGCACGCACCGGGCGACGTCGGCCGGCGCCAGCTCGATCGCAACGCCGAGCGCCTCCAGCACATCGGCCGTCCCGCATCTCGACGACGCCGCACGCGCACCGTGCTTGCACACGGGCACCCCGACGGCTGCAGTGATCAGGGCCGCCATGGTGGAGACGTTGATCGAGTGCGACCGGTCGCCCCCGGTGCCGACGATGTCAACAGCGCCGGCGCGTTCGGACTCGCCGAGCGGGACAAGGT
>JACDGA010000266.1:0-174 GCA_013815505.1 Acidimicrobiia bacterium | reverse complement strand
CGGCGAACGCCAGCACGGCGTCGAGCAGTCCCGAGATCTCGTCGGCTGTCTCGCCCTTGGCCCGCAGGGCGACGACGAAGCCGATGAGCTGCGCCGGCGTCGCCTCGCCGCGCAGGATCGTGCGCATCGCCTCGCTCGCCTCGTGAGCGGTGAGATCGCGCCGCGACAGCAGTG
>JACDGA010000047.1 GCA_013815505.1 Acidimicrobiia bacterium | reverse complement strand
GGGGGGGGGGCACACCCGCGTCTCGGGTCCATGCCGGTCGGGGTGCTGGTCGGGTCAGACCGACACGGGTGCGTCGTCGGCATCAAGGGCATCGCTGTCGGCGCCGCCCTCGTCCGGGGCGCCGGTGATCTCGACGCTGCGTCGGTCGGACGGCAGGTAGCGCTTGACCGCCACCGCGGCGAGGCCGACGACGACCGCTCCCGTGATGGCTGCGACACCGAGCCCGTCGACGAACGACTGCTTGGCGGAGTCGAGGATCGGCGTGTCGGCCGGCAGGACACCCTGACGGAC
Source organism: Acidimicrobiia bacterium (assembly GCA_013815505.1). Taxonomy (GTDB): domain Bacteria; phylum Actinomycetota; class Acidimicrobiia; order Acidimicrobiales; family Ilumatobacteraceae; genus JACDHN01. The sequence goes on along the minus strand of JACDGA010000047.1, from coordinate 9,102 downwards.
GAGACCGACCACACCACCGAGGCTGCCCTCGGCCACCTCGCGAGCGCGTGCTGGCAGATCGGCGACCGAATCGGCGACGCCGTTGGTGTAGCTGCTGGTGAGCAGCGACCCGAGCACGGCGACGCCGAGCGCCCCGCCGAGCTCTCGCGTCGTGTCGTTGGTGGCCGAACCCATGCCGGCCCGGTCGCGAGGCACCGACGCCATCAGCTGGGTGGTCATCGGCGTCATGGTCAGTGCCATTCCCGCCGCAAGGATGCACAGCGTGACGAGCAACTGCACGTATCCCGTGTCGATCCTGAACAGCGCCGCGCCGGCGAGCCCGACGCCGACGGTGGCGAGACCGGCGGCCCCCACCGTGTCGGCGCCGAGGCGGGCGACGAGCTTGGGTGTCTGCGGCGCGATGAACATGATGACGGCCGACATCGGCAGCAGACGTAGCGCGGCTTCGAGGGGCGTGTACTCGAGCACACCCTGGAGGTACTGGGTCACCATGAAGAACGTGCCGAACATGGCGAAGAACACGAGCGTGATGCCGCCGGAGGAGACGGCGAAGCGTGGGTTCGTGAAGAGTCGCAGGTCGAGCATCGCATTTCGGTTGCGCAACTCCCACACGCCGAAGGCGACGAGCGCGACGGTGGCGCCGCCGAACCAGAGGAGCGACTCGACGGTCAGCCACCCGTGGTGCGGGCCCTCGATGATGGCGTACACGAGCGCGCTGAGACCGACGATCGACAGCAGCGCACCGATCGGGTCGAGCGGGGTCCGCGTGGAGTCCTTCGACCGCGGCACGAGGACGTAGCCGGCGACGAGTGCGCCGAGGATGATCGGGATGTTGACGAGGAACACCGAACCCCACCAGAAGTGCTCGAGGAGAAAGCCGGACGCGACAGGCCCGATAGCCGCACCGGCGCCGGATATGCCTGCCCAGATGGCGATCGCCTTGGCACGTTCTCGCGTCGGGAAGACGTTGGTCAGGATCGACAGCGTCGACGGCATGACGAGCGCCGCCCCGATGCCCATGACGGCACGCGACACGATGAGCATGGTGACGTCGCCGGCCACCGCACCGAGCACAGAGCCGAGGCCGAAGATCACGAGCCCGGCCTGCAGGGCGCCCTTACGTCCGAACCGGTCGCCGAGGGCCGCTGCGGTGAACAGCAGGCCGGCGAACACGAGCGCGTAGGCGTCGACGATCCATTGCACGTCGGTCTGCGAGGCGCCGATGCCGCCCTCTGCCTCACCGAGCTGCAGTGTCGGTAGCGCGACGTTGAGCACGGTGTTGCCGACGATGACGATGATCAGCGACGCGCAAAGGACGGCCAGCGTCTTCCAGCGACGTTCGTAGGTCACCGGATCGATGCCCTCGAGATCCTCTAATTGCGCTACGTCTCCGTTGCGGACGGTGGCATCAGACACGGTCACTCTCCTCTCGAACCCTGCGTGTCGGCGCCCATTCGGTCCGACATTTCGCTACGCTATCGTAGTGAGATGTTGCTGGCGACCCGAATGCGGAATGAGGTGACAAATGCCACGACCACGCAGTGAGGAGGCACGCCGCAAGGTGCTCGTCGCCTCTGCGACGCTGATGGTCGAGCGCGGCGCGGGCAACCTCAGCATCGAGGAGGTCGCCGCCCGATCAGGTGTCGCCAAGACGACGATCTACCGGCACTGGCCTGACCGCTCCTCGCTGATGATCGACACGGTGCGCGCGACCATCGAGCACGTCGGTGTTCCCGACACAGGAACCCTGCGAGGCGACCTCGACGCCTACTTCGGGGCGATGGTGCGGTCCGACCTCGACGGCGGCATCGGCCAGCTGATGCCGTGCCTGCTCGAGGCGGCGTCACGTGACGACGAGATCGAGGGCGTGCTCGACCGGTTGATGGACGAGCGCCGAGCGGTCATCGAGCGCATCCTGCGCCGCGCGCAAGCACGGGACGAACTGCCCGACGACCTCGACATGGAGATCTTCGTCGGCACCGTGGTGGGTCCGATCGTGTTCCGCAAGGTCGTGCAGCGCAGGCCACTGACTCCGGAATACATCAGCGGCTGCCTCGACGTCGCCCTCACCGGGCTGACGCGATCGTTAACCGACTGAACCCTCCATCTGGAGCTCGATGAGGCGGCTCCACTCGACGGCGTACTCCATCGGCAGCGTGCGCGTGATCGGCTCGATGAACCCGTTGACGACCATTCCCATCGCCTGCTCCTCCGACAGCCCACGGCTCATCAGATAGAACAGCTGCTCGTCGGCCACCTTCGACACGGTCGCCTCGTGGCCGATCTGAGCGTCGCGCTCGCCGACCTCCATGTAGGGCAGCGTCTTGCTCTGAGAGTCCTCGTCGAGGATCAGCGCGTCGCACTGCACGTGGCTCTTGCACCCCGTGGCGCCCTCGTCGACGCGCACGAGTCCGCGGTACGTCGTGATGCCGCCGTCCTTGCTGATCGACTTCGACATGATCTTCGACGTCGTCTCGGGCGCGGCGTGGATCATCTTCGCTCCGGCGTCCTGGTGCTGGCCGGCGCCCGCATAGGCGACCGAGAGCACCTCGCCCGTCGCCTTCGGGCCCATCAGGTAGATGCTCGGGTACTTCATCGTCAGCTTCGAGCCGATGTTGCCGTCGATCCACTCCATGTGGCCCTCGGCCTCGACCCGCGCCCGCTTCGTGACAAGGTTGTAGACGTTGGGGCTCCAGTTCTGGATCGTCGTGTACGTCACCCGTGCCGAGGGCTTGACGATGATCTCCACGACGGCGGAGTGCAGCGAGTCGCTGGTGTAGACGGGAGCCGAGCAGCCCTCGATGTAGTGCACCTGCGAGCCCTCGTCGGCGATGATCAGCGTGCGCTCGAACTGCCCTGCGTTCTCGGCATTGATGCGGAAGTACGCCTGCAGCGGCATCTCGCACTCGACGCCCGGCGGCACGTAGATGAACGACCCACCGCTCCACGTCGCCGTGTTGAGCGCGGCGAACTTGTTGTCACCGGGCGGGATCACCGAGCCGAAGTACTGCTTGACGAGGTCGGGGTACTCGCGCAGGGCCGTGTCCATGTCGCAGAAAAGGATCCCCTGCTTGGCGAGATCGTCGCGGTTGCGGTGGTAGACGACTTCGCTCTCGAACTGCGCGGTGACGCCGGCGAGGTACTTGCGCTCGGCCTCTGGGATGCCGAGCTTCTCGTACGTCGCCTTCATCTGCTCGGGCAAGTCGTCCCACTCGTCGACTTGCGCACCCGCGGGGCGCAGGTAGTAGTAGATGTCCTGGAAATCGATGTCGGGCATGTTGGTGGCGAACCAGGGCGCCATCGGCTTGCGTTCGAAGGTCTTCAGCGACCGCTGGCGCATCTTCGTCATCCAGCGCGGTTCGCCCTTCCACCACGAGATCTGGTCGACCACGCCCTCGTTGATGCCCTTCTCTGGGGCGAAGGCGTACTCGACTTCGTCACTCCAGCCCAACTGGTACTTACTGAGATCGAGATCAAAGGTCGTCATGGGTCACTCTCCGTGGGACGTCGAGGGGACTTTCCACTGCCTTCATCGTAACAATCTTCGCTCCTCACCGGTCCCTGCAGGTCACGATATGGGCTAGAACTTCGTTGTGAGCGCTGTCCTCGTCATCGTTGCGGTCGCCGTCGTCCTCGCGGCGTTCATCTGGTACGTCACCAAGGGCATCCGCGCCCAGCCGCGGGCTCGCTCGCGGTCGACGGATTCGGGCTACTACCCGCCGTACCCTGGGCAGGCCGACAGCGGGCACGGTGACCGCGGCGGCGACACCGACGGAGGTTCCGACTGGGGCGGATCCGACTCCGGCGGTGGGAGCAGCGACGGCGGTGGCGGTGGCAGCGACGGCGGGGGCGGTGGCGGTGACGGCGGTGGCAGCAGCGGCGACTGAGCCGTCCTGGTCGGAGTGAGCGTCAGGCTGCTTCGTCGCGCAGCTTGATGCGCGCAGCGACGCGAGGCGTGACCGTGGCGTCGAGCTCGGCATCCGACGGCGTGTCGATCTCGATGAAGATGCACTCGCCGGGACAGTCCTCGGCGGCGTCGATGACGCGCCTCACGTCGCGTGTCACGACGACGGCGAGGCTCGACGAGCCGCCGGGATCGTTGAGCGGCCGCCCGCCCTCCGCGACGTAGGCGATGCCGTCCTCGAGCTGCACGAACACGTCCGCGCAGTGGTCGACGCACAGGCCATCGCCCGTGCAGAGATCCTGGTCGATCCACACTCGCATCCAGGCGGACCCTAGTGGGAGGACAGCGGATCCGGACCCGCCGTGCCCGAGCGTTCAGGCCTCGGCGGCGTTCTTCGCCCGACTCCACACGATCGCCGCGAGCACGACGAGCCCGCCCACGATCGGCCCTGCGAGCGGGACCGCCGTCGTGTTGATCAGCGTCGCCCCCTTGACGGCCACGACCTGCCAGATGGCGCCGATCACAACGAGACCCGAGACGAATTGGGCTCGACCACGGCGCTCGACGACGGCCGAGCCCACAGCGCACAGCACCGTGGGTCCACCGAAACTCCAGGACCGGCGGGACGAGAGTTGCGGATGTATCGACTGCACGGCGGCTCTGACGTCGCCGCGGGACGTTTGGTTCCGACATCGGCGACGAATTCAGGCGCCGCACCGCCTTAGCCTCGGCGCGATGCTCGCCATCTCCGATCTTCGTGTCTTCACCGAGCCGCAGCAGGGCGCGACTTACGACGACCTCCTGGCCGTGGCGTCCACCGCCGAGCGGCTCGGCTTCGGTGCCTTCTTCCGCAGCGATCACTACCTTGCGATGGGCAGCGCGCTCGACGAGGGCGGTCTCCCGGGACCGACCGACGCCTGGACGACGCTCGCAGGACTCGCCCGCGACACCGAGCGGATTCGCCTCGGGACGCTCGTCACGTCCGCAACGTTCCGCCAGCCAGGCCCGCTCGCGATCTCTGTGGCGCAGGTCGACCAGATGTCGAACGGGCGCGTCGAGCTCGGCATCGGCGCCGGCTGGTACGACGCCGAGCACGCTGCGTACGGCATCTCCTTTCCCGCGCTCGGCGAACGCTTCGACCGCCTCGAAGAGCAGCTCGCCGTGATCACCGGGTTGTGGTCGACGCCGGCAGGCGAGCGCTTCGCCTTCGACGGCGAGCACTACACCGTGAGTGACAGCCCGGCATTGCCGAAGCCCGTGCAGGAGCGGATCCCCGTCATCGTCGGCGGATCGGGTCCCAAGCGCACCCCTCGCCTGGCGGCGACCTACGCCACCGAGTTCAACACGCCGTTTCTCTCGCTCGACGACTTCGTAGTGCAACGCGAGACGGTCGTCGCAGCGTGCGAGGTGATCGGCCGCGACCCTGCGACGCTGACGTTCTCGGCAGCGCTCGTCGCCTGTGTCGGCGACGACGCCTCGTCGTACGAACGGCGCGCGGCCGCCATCGGTCGCGAGGCCGGCGAACTGCGCGCCAACGGTCTCGCCGGTGTGCCCGAGGAAGCCGCCGACACGATGGGTCGCTGGCACGAGGCCGGAGCCGAGCGCCTCTACCTGCAGGTACTCGACCTCGCCGATCTCGAACACCTCGACACGCTCGCCGCCCTCGCCGCGCCGACCGGCTGAGCGCCGGTACGTTCCGATACGTTCCGATACGTTCCGTGCGATGACGCCAGCATCTCCTGCGCCGCTCCCCGCCGCTCCCCGCCGGGACCACACGTGGAGCCGCCCGACGGGCGATGTCGACGACCCGTGGGCATGGCTCGCCGATCGCGACGACCCCGAGACGACCGCCTACCTCACGGCGGAGAACGAGTTCGCCGCTGCGTGGTTCGGCCAGGACGGCCGCAACGAGCAGATCACGTCGATCTTCGCCGAGATCAAGTCGCGCGTGCAGGAGGACGACGAGTCCGTGCCGTCACCGGACGGCGGCTGGTTCTACCTCGGACGCACCCGCGAGGGCGCGTCGTACCCGATCTACCTTCGCGGTCGCAGCCCCGACACCGCGGGCCGCCAGCTCGTGCTCGACGTCAACGTCGAGGCGCAGGGACACGACTACTGCGCGCTCGGTGGCTTCGAGCCGAACAACGACCACACGATGATTGCCTGGTCGCGCGACACGACGGGCGACGAGCGCTACGACCTCATGGTGCGCGACGTCGGAAGTGACCCCGACGAGTCCCCGGGCGAATATCCGGTGGACCACGATCTGATCGAGGCGACCTCGGCCTCGGGTACGGCGTGGTCGCTCGACGGTCAGCACCTCTTCTACTGCCGCCCCGACGACCAGATGCGGCCGTTCGAGGTGTGGCGCCACCGGCTCGGCACACCGACGGGCGACGATGTGCTCGTGCTGCGCGAGGAGGACGAGCGCTTCTACCTCGGCGTCGAGTCGACTCGCAGCGGCAGGACGATCCTGATCTCCATGGGCAGCAAGAACACGTCGGAGGTGCTCGTCATCCCTGCCGGCGATCCGCTCGCCGAGCCCGTCGCCGTGCGGCCGCGCGAGGAGGGGCTCGAATATTTCGTCGACGAGTGGGGCGACCGCTTCGTCATCCTCACGAACCTCGACGCCGAGGACTTTCGTGTGATGACCGCGCCGCTCGACGACCCTGCGACGTGGACCGAGCTCGTGGCGCACCGACAGTCGAACCGCATCGATTCCATCGCAGCCTTCGACGGGCACCTCGTGCTCCACGAGTGGCACGCCGCACAGCAGCGCGTGCGGATCCTGTTCGCCGACGGCGGCGAGCGGACGATCGATCTCGGCGACGAGCCGCACTCTGTCGACCTCGACGCCAACAACGACTACGTCACGGACCTCGTGCGCTTCCATGTGCAGTCGCTGACGGCGCCTGCGACCGTCTACGACGAGCACGTCGTCGCAGGAGACCGGACGCTGCTGAAGCAGACCCCGACGCCGAACATCGACCTCGACCAGTACGTCTCCGAGCGCATCTGGGCCACCTCGGGCGACGGCACCGAGGTGCCGATCGATGTCGTGCGGCACGTCGACACGGCAGTCGACGGCACGGCGCCGTGCGTGGTCTACGGCTACGGCGCCTACGAGGCGTCGATGCCGCCGTGGTTCTCGGTTGCCAGGCTGTCACTCCTCGACCGCGGCTTCGTGTGGGCGCTCGTGCATCCGCGAGGCGGCGGCGAGCTCGGCCGCAGCTGGTACAACAACGGCCGGCTGCTCAACAAGATCAACACGTTCGACGACACCATTGCCGCCGCCGAGCACCTCGTCGCCACGGGATGGTCGGCGGCGGGTCGCCTGTGCCTTCGCGGCGGCAGCGCGGGTGGGCTCCTCGTCGGCGCCTGCATCACGAAGCGACCCGACCTGTTCGCCAGCGCCGTCGCCGAGGTCCCGTTCGTCGACATCGTGACGACGATGAGCGACCCGACGCTCCCGCTCACGGTCACGGAGTGGGAGGAATGGGGCGACCCGCGGACCGAACCGTACGCCAGCTACATGTCCTCCTACTCGCCCTACGACCGGACCGTGCCCGCCGAGTACCCAGCGATCTTCGTCACGGCCGGGATCAACGACGTGCGCGTCTCGTACCACGAGCCGACGAAGTGGGTCGCCAAGCTGCGAACGGCACAGACGGCGAGTGACCGTCCGATCGTCTATCGCTGCGAGATGGGCGCCGGGCATGCCGGCCCGAGCGGTCGCTACGACGCCTGGCGCGACGAGGCGAGAGTCCTGACGTTCATCTTGAACACGACGTAATACTGCGGGCTCGGCGTCCGCTGCGCGTTCTCCGTACTAGTGCGGGCTCGTCATGCTGTCAGGGCAGCCGTGAGGGCGATTGTGATGAGGAGCGTGTTGCGGGCGACGTCGAGCCACGAGATCGGGCCAGGGGTGAGCGAGCCGAAGCAGGCGCACGGGGGGTGCCGCCCCCGCGCGAGGTTGGTGACGATCGCCGCCGTGAACGCAGCGAGCAGTGCCACGGCCACCCACGACGGCCAGGGATCGGCGAGCTGTGTCGCCACGAGTGCGCCGACGGCGAGCTCGACGTACGGCACCAGGGGCACGACGAGCGCGGGCGCCCCGAACGTCGTCGCCTGCTGAACCCACTCCCGGCGCCGCACCAGCTTCGTCACTGCGCTCATCACGAGCACAGCGCCGGTGACACACGTCGCGACGAGATGCACCACCTCCGACGCGGTCATCGTTCCACCCCGCGCCCGCTCGTCAGCGGGCGGGAACCGTCACGGACGTCCGTTCGGACGCGGCGATCACGTCTACCGAGGTCGCCATGGCCCTCGCGCTGGCGAGGATCTCGTCGACGCAGTCGTCGTCGTGATCGGGATCGTGATGGAACAGGGCCAACCGACGGGCACCGGTCTCCTCGGCGAGCCACACGGCGAACTCGGCGGTGCAGTGACCCCAGTCCGCCTTCGAGGCGAACTCGTGGGGCAGGTACTGGGCGTCGTGGATCAGCAGATCGGTCCCGTCGCACAGCTCACGCACGGACGAGTCGGCGAAGAACCCTCCCTGGGGCTGCTGGTGATCGCTCAGATACGTCACGCTCACACCACCCCAGGTCACGCGGTAGCCGAGCGCGAGCCCGACATGCGGCACGCGGCGCGCCATCACGGACACCGGCGAGTCGGCGGAACCAATGGTGAAGTCGGCGTCGACGATGTCGTGGAAGTGCAGCGAACTCGGGATGCCGTGCAGCTCGACGGGGAACATCGGCGGCGTGATGGTGGACTTGAGAACGTCGTACGCGCTGCGGCCGTCCTCCTGCATCGGTGCGTAGATGTGGAACTCGCCACCCTCGCGCAACAGCGGCTGGAAGAACGGCAGCCCCTGGATGTGGTCCCAGTGGAGGTGGCCGATGAGGCAGCTCGCCTTCAGCGGCTGGTCGTCGGGGCACGTACGCCCGAAGTAGCGCAGGCCGGTGCCGAGATCGAACAGGACGGGTGGCTGACCCGGGATCTCGACGGCGACGCACGAGGTGTTGCCGCCGTAGCGCGCGACCTCAGGTCCATTGCACGGCGTCGAGCCGCGGACCCCATAGAACGTGACGACCAGATCTTCCCCCCCGATGGGACGACTGTAAGCCATGGGCCTGCGCCCGCAAACCTGCCGATCGGACGCGGCAGGTGTGCCTCGCGACACGCTGGGC
>JACDGA010000265.1 GCA_013815505.1 Acidimicrobiia bacterium | reverse complement strand
CCCCCCCCCCCACCGGGGTCACCCGAGGACTGCCTTCGGCGCGTACGACGGCCGTTGAGCGGCGTCTCGTCGCGCCTGCTCGGCCTTCGCCTCCGCAGCCTCGTGGGCACGTTGCATCCGTTCAAGGACCTGCGCTGGACTGCCGAGCTCCAACCTTGCGCCGGCGTCGAGCACCTGCCACGGGTGCACCGACCGGCCGAGCGCCCGGACCTCGGGGAGGTCGAGCCCGGTCGGGTCGAACCACGCCAACGACGGCTCGGCCGGGCTGACACCGAGCACGGCGAACAGCGAGCCGAGCTGATTCTGGATCTGGTTCAGCACCGCCAGCGCGGCGGCCGCGTCCGACCATGCGGCCGCCGCCTCCGGTCCGGCTCCAAGGATGATGCTGGGCTCGGTGCTGTAGCCGATCCCACGACCGGCGAGGACGGCGCGGGCCTCGGTGAGGCGGTCGCCGGCTTCCCGGTACGGCTTGCGGAAGGCGTCGACGAGGTGGTCGAGGTGCTCGCGGACGACGGCGGCGAGGGCTCGGCCGGCGGTCTCGGTGACGGCGTCGCGAGCAGGTCGAGGTAACCGCGGCCCGTCAACTCGATCAACAACGGCATCACGTATTCGATCGCCGCAGGCAACTCGAACGCCAACGCATGCAACTCCTCGCCGGCGAGGGTCGCTGCGGCCGTCACGGTCGGCTCGACGACGTCGTCCGACGCCCGTTCCTCGTTCTCCAACTACGGCACGTGCCTCGACATCTTCGCCCCGGGGTCGAGCATCACCTCGGCCTGGCACACGAGCGACACGGCGACGAACACGATCAGCGGCACGTCGATGGCCGCGCCGCACGTCGCCGGCGCAGCTGCGCTCGTCCTCCGCCGCCGAGCGGGTGCGCGAGCCTGCCCGAGCAGTTCTCGGGCTCGCTGTCGGGCGCCGGTGACTTCGACAACCACCCGAACGGCACGTACTTCTACACGCCCCGCTCGGGTACGCATCGTGGCTGCCTCGACGGTCCGTCGGGAGTCGACTTCGATCTCTTCCTGCGGAAGTGGAACGGCTTCACGTGGGTCACTGTCGCCCAGTAAACGAGCGCCGCGCCCGACGAGAAACGCACCTACAACGCTCCGCCGGCTACTACGTCTGGCGGGTCGAGTCGTACAGCAGCAGTGGGAGCTACTCGTTCGGGATGCAGCGACCGTAGGGGCGTTCACCGACCGACGCACACCACGCAGCCGGCAGGGGAAGGAGATCAGGGACGACCTGATCTCCTCCCCGACGTACGATCCTGGCGTGGCCGCGCAGCTCCATCCCGACGTCGCCGTGCTGGCGCCGTTGCTCGGCGGGTGGACGGGTGACGGCCACGGCGAGTACCCGACGATCCGCTCGTTCGACTACCGCGAGCACGTGACGTTCGGTCACATCGGCAAACCGTTCCTCGCATATGGACAGCGGACGACGGCGGCCGACGACGGCCGGCCGCTGCACGCCGAGACGGGCTACCTGCGCGTTCCCCGCGCCGGACGGATCGAGCTCGTGCTCGCCCACCCGACGGGACTGACGGAGATCGGCGAGGGCACGATCGACATCACCGACGGTGTCGCCACCGTCGAGCTCGCATCGACGTCGATCTCGGGTACGGCGAGCGCGAAGGAGGTCGTCACGGTCGAACGGTCCGTGCGCGTCGCCGGCGACGAGCTCACCTACTCGATCCGGATGGCAGCAGTGGGACAGCCGCTGCAGCACCACCTCGCTGCGACCCTGCACCGGATCGATGGTGCGTGACGACGTGAGGGAGGGCGTTGCGGGCGACGTCCGGCGAGACATCGGATCCGGCGCGCCATTCGGCGGATCGGCACGCGAACCGTCCGAAGCCGGCGAGCCCGACGACGACACCGTGTTCGCCATCCGGGTGAGTCACGGCAGCATCGAAGAGGCCGACTACGCCGTGATCGTCGCCACCTACGAGGACGAGACGCTCGGCGGGGTCGAGCGGTTCCTCGACCGTCAGCTCGGCGGCGTCCTCACCGCAACCTTCGAGGCCGGCAGCTACCCCGGGCCGTTCGACGGCAGCGCGCTGTTCGTCAGCCCGCACCCCGACGTTGCCCGGCGCACGTCACCACCGGGTGCCTACATCGTCGGCGTCGGACGCGGTGTCGACCTCACCAGATCGCGCATCCGCCACGCCGTCGGTCAGGCGCTCATCGACCGCTGCGTGCAGATCGAGAGCTGGCCGTCGGACGAGATCTCGGAGGCGGTGCGCGAGGTCGGCGTGTCGTCGACCCTGCTCGGCGCCCGCGACGGCGATGGCGTGTCGGTGAGCGAAGCCGTCGCCGGCATCGTCGAGGGTGTCATCGACGCCAATCGGGCGCTCGTCCGCTACGAGGCGGCGCGCAGTCAGGCCGGCGCCACGATCGATGGAGCGGTCCGCATCACCGACCTCGAGCTGATCGAGCGCTTCGGCGATCGCGCCGACCGGGCGGCGATGGCGGTGCGCCGCCTCCCCAACACCGTGCAACTCGGCAGCGACTACGTGACGTCGCTCGCCGACGTCGTCGTCGCGCGCAAACGCGGCGGGCTCCCCGCTGGGGCGGCGCTCGCCGACGGTCCCCAGGACTGGCGCCGATTCTCGATCACCTCGCTCGCCGGGGTGGACACCGGCGCATCCGGCGATGGACAGGAGGGCGGCGATCCGTCGACGCTCACGTTCGACGTCAGTTTCCTCGGGGGCGAGGCCCGTGCAGACCGAGTCGTGCATCGGCTCGACCGCGTCGCGATCGACGCGCTGGTGGAGCGCCTCACCGGGGCGACCGATGACGACACCAGCGCCGCCACGCTCTACGACCTGCTCGTGCCAGAAGAGATGCGTCACCGCTTCCAGTCGGCACCGTCGGTGCAGCTCGTCGTCGACGACACCTCGGCGAACTACCCGTGGGAACTGCTCGGGGCACCCACTCCGGCCGGCGGCACCGCGCTCGCCACGCAGGGATGCGTCATCCGGCAGTTCTCGGAGACGACGTCGCGCCGGATCGTCGTCGAGCGGGCTCGTCGCGACACGGCACTGGTGATCGGCGCCGGCAACGTGCCGGGCATGACGGGGTTGCCTGGCGCGATCGGCGAGGCGAGGAAGGTGCGCGACCTGTTGGCGCCGTTCGCATCGGGTGACGACCTGCTCCACCTCGACGACGCCGAGGCGGAGCTGTCGACCGTCGAGGTCGTCAACGCCCTCGACGGCGACCACCAGATCATCCACATCGCCAGCCACGGCCAGTACCTCGACGACGACCCAGTGGCGACCGGCGCCGTCCTCAACGGCGAGTTCCGCCTGCGCGTCGAGACCGTGCGGCAACTGCGCCGGGTCCCCGATCTGGTGTTCCTCAACTGTTGCCTGCTCGGTCGCGTCGGCACGGGCCGCCTCGCCGCAGGACTGGCGCGCGAGTTCATGGCGATCGGCACACGGGCCGTGGTCGCTGCGGGTTGGCCGGTCGACGACGTCGCGGCTGCGGCATTTGCGACCACGTTCTACCGGCACCTCCTCGACGGCGTGAGCTTCGCCGGATCCGTGGCTGCCGCCCGCAACGCGACGTTGGCCGCAGGTGGGCGTGAGACGTGGGCG
>JACDGA010000264.1 GCA_013815505.1 Acidimicrobiia bacterium | reverse complement strand
GAACACGTCAGCCCTGAACGCCGGCGCCCGAGCGGTTCAGCTCATCGTCAGCGACGACTGACCGGCTCCCGAGCTGCGCCGGCGACGATGTCGTCGTAGGTGTTGCGGTCGTCTCGGTCGATCACGGGGAAGCCCTCGGCCCACTCGCCTTGCCAGTGCACGCTCAAGCCTGGGTTGGTGATGTCGGTGCCGTCGGCCAGGAACAGATGTGGGCTCATTCTCACTGTTCCGGAGCGCACCGTTTCGAGGTCGTCGAAGATGTCCCGTCGGTGTGTTCCATCGCGAAGTGCGTGGTCGAGGGCGTCGACGTCGACGCCGTTGACGCTGGCGGCGATGGCGGCGATGGCGAGCAGTTCATGGTGGAGATGGATCGGGCGGGAATCGGCCCAGAAGGCGCGTCGCACGGAGCGGTCGAAGCGTTCGCTCAGTTCGAGTGATTGTGCCTTGACTGCTTGTACAGCTTCGAACGCCGGCAGGACGGTGCTTGGGTAGTGGTAGTCGGGGCCCTGCCAGATCTGCCAGCCGGCGTCGGGTTCGAGCGGACCGAGTACGGGGATCTCGGAATCGGAACCGTGGCGGGTGCCCGGCGTGCTGTTCAGCAGTTCGATCGGGAACGCGTGGTGGTCGAGGCGGACGTGCTCGTCGAGGCCGAGTCGTGCGCGGGCGGTGAACAGGCGGTGGATCGCGACGTGAGCGAATGGGCAGGTGAGGTCGCTGAAGACGACGATCGTGCCGGAAGCGACGGGGATGGTGGTGTTGGTGGTCACGGGGTGTCCTCGGGTTCGAGATGGTCGCTGCCGGTCGGGTTCGACCAGATTCGGTCGGGGTGGATCAGCACCGCGCAGCGGCGTTCGTCGAGCATTGCCTTGTCGTACGCATCCAGGTCAGGGTGGTGTCCTCCGGCGGCCTGGTAGATGCGTCGGAGCAGGAGGCGTTGCGCGTCGGGTTCGAGCGCCGGGTTCGGGTCGTCTGGGCCGGAGAGATCGGCGGTGCCGGCGACGGCTACCCACTCCCATCCCGCCCGGGCGACGATCGTCGCGTAGGGCTGTCGACGAAGGTTGGCCAGTTTCGCCCCTGTGCGCGCGACGAAGGCGACGATGGGTTCGCCGCTGGCCGGGTGGTCGATGACGGCCGCGTTGACGACGGCGACCCACGGCTCGTCACGACCCGGGCGGGTCGTGACCAGCACGGCGAGGTGACGGTCCTCGCCGAGCCGCTGTCGGACGAGTGCCAGTCCACCGGGGATGTCGAGGCTCATGGACCGAATGTATAGGTGCGTGCTTTCGCACGCAACTGCTACGATCGAGAACATGGCGGAGAAACTCGGATCCGTCGCTGCGTGGCGAGCGGTGCTCCTTGCCCAGAACCGAGCGGTGCGTGCCATCGAACGCGACCTCGAAGCAGCTCGGATGATCTCTTTGAACTGGTACGACGTGTTGCTCGAGCTCAACTCAGCACCAGGTCGGCGTCTCCGCATGCAAGAGCTTGGTGTCAAGGCCGTGCTGTCGCGCACTCGTGTGAGCCGCATCGTGACCGAGCTCGAGAGCGATGGTTACGTCCAGCGCGTCCCCGACCCCGACGACGGCCGGTCCACGCTGGCCACAATCACCAGAGCCGGCCGGGCGGCGTTGCGGCAGGCGGCGCCTGCCTACCTCGCCGGCATCGAGGAACACTTCACACGTCATCTGACGTCTGCCCAACAGCGAACGATCACGGTCGGACTCCAGCGAGTGATCGACGCCCATGACGCACAGACCGACCCACGCCGATGACATCGCCGAACGAACTCGAGATCGTTGACGACGACAACCGGCTCGTCTTGCGGCGCGTCGTCGTCGGGCCGCTGCGGACCAACTGCTGGATCATCGCCACCACCGACTCCAAGCACGCCATCGTCATCGACCCCGGAGACGAACCAGCGCATCTGATCGACGCCGCCCACGACCTCGCCGTGACCGCAATAGTGCTCACCCACACGCACTGGGACCACGTGCTCGCCCTCCCGACGGTCGCCGATGCTTGGGGCCGCGACGTCCACTCCCATCGCGACGAGGCACCGGTCTGGCCCCACGAGCTCAGCCAACTCCGCCACCACGGCCACTTCGACGCCGGCACTGCCACTGCTGACCTGATCGCCTGCGGATGCACCATCGCGCCTCCGCCGGGGGCCGAGTTGTGGGCGGGCGTCACGCAGCCACTCAGCGACGATCAGATCCTCCACCTCGACGGCCGTCAGATCACCGTGGTGCACACCCCGGGCCACACGCCGGGCAGCGTTTCACTCCGCTGTGGCAATCACATCTTCACGGGCGACACCCTGTTCCCCGGCGGCCCAGGCCTCACCGGCTGGCCGTTCTCCGACTTCCCAACCATCATCGCCTCGATCCGAACCAGACTGTTCACCCTGCCCGACGGCATGCATGTACACGCCGGTCACGGTCACTCCACCACCATTGGCGAAGAGCGACCCCACCTTCACGAATGGATCGAACGCGGCTGGTAGTAGCAAGTACTCCGATTCTCCTCGCTCTCGACGCAGCCAGCTCGATGCTCAGCGACGATGACGCGGTCCTCGCACGGGCCGCTCGTCGCTACTCGAGCGGATCAACAAAGAGATCAAGCGCAGGTCCCGCGTCGTGGGGATCTTCCCAACCAAGCCGCCGTCATCCGACGCGGGGCACTGCCCAGAGATGCACTCACCTGGCGACGCGAATGAGGTCGACTACACCGCGAGGAGGTCGCGGGCGCCGGTGTCGCTGGAGGGGTGGCGGAGCTTGCTCATCGCCCGTGCCTCGATCTGACGGATCCGCTCGCGGGTGAGATTGAAGTGCTCGCCGACCTCCTCGAGCGTGCGTGCCTCACCACGGTCGAGCCCGAAGCGCAGCTTCAGGATCTCGCGCTCGCGCTCGTCTAGCGGTGCCAGCAGTCGGGCGATCTCGTCGGGCAGCAACGCCGTGGCGGCCACCTCGAACGGGCTCTCCGCCGAGCGATCCTCGACAACGTCACCGAGCTCGGCGTCGCCGTCTTCGCGCAGCGGCTCGGAGCGACAGCGGTTCGGCGGCGAAGCGAAGTGCCTCGGTGACCTTGTCCTCAGGCATCTCGACTTCGCGCGCCAGCTCGGACAGCGTCGGCCGGGCGGCCGTACTTCAGCTCGAGCCGTGAACGAGCCTTCTGCAGCCGGGCGAGGGTGACAGGGGCATGCACCGGAAGCCTGATCGTGCGCCCGGTGTTGGCGATGCCGCGGGTGACGCCTCCGGGAGTCAGGTCGAGAAGACCCGCGACCTCCGCAACCGAGTAGTCGAGCACGTAGTGCGGGCGTCAAGGTCGGAGCGCACATCCGTAGAGACGCTGCGGGAGCCCCCGATGGTTTGGTTCGCGCGGCGTCCTTGCGGAAAATTCCCGATCGCTGGCCGGCGAGCGCGAATCATCTCCCGCGTGCGAGTCACTCCCTTCCCCTTGCTCGACGGGGGGTGCTCCACGGTCGGCCTACAGCGATGGCCGGAGCTGGGCACGGAGGCGGGTGAGGGCCCCGGGTGTCCTCGTGCCCCACCAGAAGAGGTCCTGACCGTCGACGACGTGCACCGTCGCCGTCGGAGCGGCGGC
>JACDGA010000263.1 GCA_013815505.1 Acidimicrobiia bacterium | reverse complement strand
GCCAGATAGGCGGGCATCATCCGTGACTCGATGTCGTCGCGGCTGAAGCCGAACGCCATCTGCGTCAGGTCGTTGGTGCCGAAGCTGAAGAAGTCGGACTCCTCGGCGATCTCGTCGGCACGCAGCGCAGCGCGCGGCGTCTCGATCATCGTGCCGATGCTCACCTCTGGCTTGTTGCGCAGTCCCTTGCCGGCGCGGTCGATCTCCGCCTGCACCCATCCACGTGCCAGCGCCAGCTCTTCGCGCGTGACGGTCAGTGGGATCATCACCTCGACGATGGGGTTCTTGCCGCGCTTTCGAAGGGCGGCGGCGGCCTCCATCAGCGCCCGCACCTGCATCCCGTAGAGCTCGGGCTTGATGACACCGAGGCGCACACCACGAGTGCCGAGCATCGGGTTGTGCTCCGACCACATCTCCGCTGCGGCGAGCAACTTGGCCTCGGCCCTGCTGAGCCCCTCCGTCGCCTCCTTGATGCGCAACTCCTCCACGGACGGCAAGAACTCGTGCAGCGGCGGATCGAGCAGGCGCACGGTGACGGGCAGCCCGTCCATCGCCTCGAGCACCTCGATGAAGTCGCTGCGCTGCACCTCGAGCAACTCGGCGAGGGCGGCGGTCTCCTCCTCTGGCGAATCGGCGAGGATCATCCTGCGCACGACCGGAAGGCGATCGGGGGCGAGGAACATGTGCTCGGTACGGCACAGCCCGATGCCCTCGGCGCCCTTCTCGCGCGCCACGGTGGCGTCCTCGCCGGTGTCGGCGTTGGCACGCACACCGAGCTTGCCCTTGCGCCTCGTGTCGGCCCAGCCGAGGATCACGTCGAACTCGGCCGGTGGTGACGCCGTCGTCGTCGCAAGTGCGCCAAGCATGATTTCGCCCGTCGTGCCGTCGAGGGAGATCTCGTCACCCTCTTTGACCGTGTAGCCGCCGACCGTGAACTGCTTGCCCTTGATCGCGACCGCCTCTGCTCCGACGACCGCAGGCGTTCCCCAGCCTCGGGCGACAACCGCCGCATGGCTGACGAGCCCGCCGCGTGAGGTCAGGATGCCCTCGGCCGCCATCATCCCGTGGATGTCCTCGGGGCTCGTCTCGCTGCGCACGAGGATGACCTTCTCGCCGCGCAACGCGGCCGCAGCGGCGTCGTCGGCGGTGAAGTACACCTTGCCGACAGCGGCACCCGGCGACGCAGCGAGGCCCGACGCGACTGCCTTGGACCGCTTCGCGAACCGCGGGTGGAGCACGGCGTCGAGGTGCTCGGCGGCGACGCGCATCAGCGCCTCGTCACGACTGATCTTCCAGCGCTCCTTGCCGCGCCCGGTGCCCGTCGTCATGTCGACGGCCATCTTCAGCGCTGCTGCGCCGGTGCGCTTGCCGACGCGGGTCTGCAGCATCCACAACTTGCCCTGCTCGATCGTGAACTCCGTGTCGCACATGTCCTCGTAGTGCCGTTCGAGCCTGGCAAAGATCGCGAGCAGCTCGACTTGGATCTTCGGGAAGTGCCGGGCCAGCGCGTCGAGGTCCTCGGTGTTGCGGATGCCGGCGACGACGTCTTCACCCTGGGCGTTGACGAGGAAGTCGCCGTAGGGCGTGTTCTCGCCCGTCGCTGCGTTGCGGGTGAAGCCGACGCCGGTTCCGGAGTTGTCGTCGCGGTTGCCGAACACCATGGTCTGCACGTTGACGGCGGTGCCGAGGTCGTGGCTGATCCGCTCGCGCACCCGGTAGGCGACCGCTCTCGCACCGTTCCACGAGGAGAACACCGCTTCCACCGCGCCGCGCAGCTGCTTCATCGGCTGCTGGGGGAACGCCCTGCCCGTGTGCTCCTTGACGACCTGCTTGTACTGCGCACACAGCTCCTTCAGGGCAGCGGCCGGGATCTCGGCGTCGTTCTTGACGCCGGCGTCGGCGCGAGCTTTGTCGAGGGGCTCGTCGAACGCCTCCGCCTCGACGTCGAGCACGATGCGCCCGTACATCGCGATGAACCGGCGGTACGAGTCGTACGAGAAGCGCTCGTCGTCGGTGGCCTTGGCGAGCCCCTTCACGCTGCGGTCGTTGAGCCCGAGGTTGAGGACGGTGTCCATCATCCCTGGCATCGAGAACTTGGCACCCGAGCGGACGCTGACGAGCAGCGGATCGTCGGGATCGCCGAGCGTGCGGCCCATCGCCGACTCGAGCTCGGTGACCGCCTTTGCGATCTCGTCGTCGAGCCGGTCGGGCCATCCGCCGGCCATGTACGCCCTGCATGCGTCGGTCGAGATGGTGAACCCCGGTGGCACCGGCAGCTGCATCACGCTCGTCATCTCTGCGAGGTTCGCACCCTTTCCTCCGAGGAGGTCTTTCATCTCCATCGGTGGGCGGCGGTGGCGGTGGTCGAAGGGGTAGACGTACGGCACGGCCGCCATCCTAAGGCCGGGCCGCTCGTAGCATGGGGCTGACCATGGCGATGCCACTGCACCGTCCGTCGTCCTCGCCGACGACCCACATCCTCGGCTTCCCGCTGCACGTGCGGCCGGGATTCTTCCTGTTCATGGCGCTGATCGTGCTCATCAACAGCAACGAGTTCGGGTTCTGGTTGGCCGGCTCGGTGGCCGTTCTCACGCTGCTCCACGAGCTCGGCCACGCCCTCGCCGCCCGAGCGGCTGGCGCACGAGCGGAGATCTCGCTCGACTTCCTCGCCGGCTACGCCTCGTTCGTGCCGTCGCGACCGATGTCGCGCTCGACGCGAGCGGGCATCGCCTTCGCCGGCCCTGCCATCCACATCGCCGTCAGCACGGCCGTGTTGATCGCGATGGGAGCCAACCCATTGGATCT
This sequence comes from Acidimicrobiia bacterium, assembly GCA_013815505.1. Classification (GTDB taxonomy): domain Bacteria; phylum Actinomycetota; class Acidimicrobiia; order Acidimicrobiales; family Ilumatobacteraceae; genus JACDHN01. The sequence continues at coordinate 806 of JACDGA010000263.1, read as the reverse complement.
GTCGAGCGTCAACGACTCCCCCGCTCGCTTCGCCATCTTCTGGGCCGGTCCTGTCATCGGACTGTTCAACCTGCTGCCGGTGCTGCCCCTCGATGGCGGCAACATCGTCGAGACGGGACTCTCGTGGTTCCTGCCCGACAACTCGCGGCGGGTGATGCTGTGGATCAGCCTCACGCTCACGGTCATCGGACTCGCCTGGCTCGTCATCGACGACGAGCGCCGCGGCCTGCTGCCGTTCGGCGCCATCATCCTGCTGATGCAGCTGCAGCTGTTCTACGCCGGCGGCGACCAGCAACCTGACGACATGGTGTGGAACCGCGCGACCGCTGCGCTACGTGGCGGAGATCCTGCCTCCGCCCGGCGACTCGTGCAGCGGGCGGTCGCCGCGCCGACCCGGATGACGCCACCAACCGAGGGTGTCGACGCCGCTGCGCTCGCCCAGCTGCTCGACGGGTTCGGGCCGTCCTTGCCCGTCGGTAACCCGGCCAACGAGCACCAGGTCGGCAACGTGCTGCTGGCGCTCGGCCAGTACGAGCGGGCCGCCCACTACGGCGCCGCCTCCTACGCGCGCCACCCGAGTGGCGTCGTGGCGGCCACGACGGCAAGGGCGTGCAACGCCGCCGGCGATCCGGCGACGGCCATCGCGTGGTTGCGCACGGCCGCCACCGTTCCCGACAACCCGGCTCTCCTGGCACAGATCATCGATCACGCCCCCGAGCTCGGCTCGCTGCGGATGCGCCCCGAAGTCGTCGCCCTCCGCCGCACCCTCTGAGCCACCCCCACCACCGTCTGGGCGGGATTTCTCC
>JACDGA010000262.1 GCA_013815505.1 Acidimicrobiia bacterium | reverse complement strand
TCGCTGCGCAGCGCGTGCGTCGTGCCGTTGAGGAAGTCGCAGTACATCGAGCGCACGAAACCGTTGGGGAACTCGGTGAGCATCTTCTGCACGAAGCGCGGGAACGTGCGTGCGCCACCCGTCACGTCGAGGCGGTACGTCGGGTGGAACCGGTCGCCGCCTGCCCAGATGGGCCAGGCCGCCTGATGGCGGACCTTGCCTCGCGCCCATGCGTAGTACGACTTGTACCACGACACCGGATCGCGCACGACGAACACCCGATGGCCGACGTCGTGGGGTGGTGGCGCGACGCGGTACGTGGCGTGGCGGGTTCCGACTTGCTCGCCGCCCATGTGCTCGACCAGCACCGAGCTGACGAACATCCCGCCCGTCTTCGGGACGTGCGTGAAGAACAGGTCGTAGTTCTCACACAGGATCGGCATGGCCCGAGACGATACCTGCGAGTCCGGTGTCAGTCCGACGTCGCGGCGTCGCCCCAGATGCGCCGCGCCGTCTCGTAGACACCCTGGTCGAACGAGAACTCGACGAGGTTGCCGTCGGGGTCGCGCACCATGCAGACGTACCCGACGGGGTCGGGCAGCTGCTGGGGTGCCATGGCGAGGCAGCCGTCGGCGTCGGCGCGGGCCGACGCCGCATCGACGTCGCTGCGGGCGGGGAGCTCGATGCCGATGTGCGAGAACGGTGCCAGCACGTCGGTCGGCACACCGGCGAACGGGTCGGTGGAGGGGAAGAAGTGGGCGAGCACAAGGATGAACGGGCTCGAGGCCGACTCCGGCTGGCCGAGCCACGCGCCGTATCCCTGGTCGTCCTCACGCCGCTCGAGGAGGCGCAGCGGGGTGTGGCGCTCGTACCAGGCGATCGAGGCGTCGATGTCGGCGACGCGCAGCGCGAGGTGCGTCCAGCGCGCAGTCTGCGGCCGCAGCGAGTGGCGGGGGGACGTGGAATCGCCGTCGGCGCTCATCGGCGCCCAGCATGGCCGGATTCTCGCTCAGTCGCGCTGCCAGCGCTCCATTCGGCGCGCGAGACCGATCCATCTCGAACCCCATCCGGGGATCTCACGGGGATCTCCGGATGGGGCGATGGTATGGGCAGGTGGCCGTCGCGCCGCCTCCAGAACGACGGCCACCTGCGATCTCGTGGGCGACAGGAGGCTCAGGCGCCGCCTGCCTCCAACGTGACCTCGATCGGCTCGAAGCCGTCACCGGTGGTGTCCACGCCGCCGAGCAGCTCGTAGGCCGCCGTCACGATGTCGGTCGTATAGGCATCGTCGCTCGGCGCTTGGGTCAACACCGTAGCGCCTTCCAAGTTGGCGGTTTCCTGGGCGATGCCGACGGTGCGATCCCACGCCGCCTCGTCCATCACGCCGATGCCGCCCTCGGCTGGCCAGATGAGCTTGTTCGTCTCGTTCATCTGCCACAGCTGGTGGCTGTTGCCGAGCTGAGAGCCGGCAGCGACGACGATGTCGCGACACGACTCTGCGTCGTCACGGCAGTACGCCCAGCCCTCGAGCGACGCCGCGACGAACCGCGTCGCGATGTCCTGATAGGCCTCGTCGGATTCGAGCTTGGCCCCGTCGGCCCAGATCGCGTCCTGGAGCATTCCCACGCCGGCATCTTCGTACGACACGACGTTGAAGTCCTCCGGCGTGTACAGCTCACCCGTCTCCGGGTTCTTGGCTTCCAGCACCTGGGCGTACTCGTTGTACGTCATCGCCTCGGCAGCGTCGATGTCACGCGACAGCAGGCCTTCCATGTCGAACTGCTGCTGCACGAGCTCCACGTCCTCCGCCGGATCGAGCTCCGCCTCGCTGAGCGCGGCGAAGATCTCGTACTCGTTGCCGAAGCCCCAGTTGCCGATCTTCTTGCCCTCGAAGTCGGCGGGCTCGGTGATCTCGGCGTCCTTGAACGACACCTGCAACGTGCCGGAACGTTGGAAGATCTGGGCGATGTTGACGATGTCGGCTCCCTGCTCGCGAGTCTGGAGCGCCTTCGGCACCCAGGCGATGGCGAAGTCGACCTCACCGTCGGCGAGCCGCTGCTGGGGCACGATGTCGACCCCGCCCTCCTCGATCGAGACGTCGAGACAGTACTTCTCGTAGATGCCCTGGTCGACGGCGGCGAGGTAGCCACCGAACTGCGCCTGGATGAACCACTGCAGCTGCAGCGACACGGCGTCGGGCTGGTCGCACTCGATCGCCGCCGCCGTTCCTGACGACGCCGTGGTGCCCGACGAGGCAGTGGTACCCGAAGAGGCAGTGGTACCCGACGAGCCCGAGGTGCCTGACGAGGCGGTGGTGTCGCCCGCCGCCGTGTCATCTGCCTCCTCGTCGTCGCCGCACGCGGCGACCACCAACGAAAGGGCGCAGAGCCCCGCCGTCATCATCCTGAGTCGATGTCTCATGTGTTTTCTCCCCTCGGGGCGCCGCCCCGCAGCTGTTGGGTGATGCTCTCCATACCGATGGAGACCAGGTAGAACGCCAGGCCGAGCAGGCAGGCGCCGATGACGTAGGCCCACGCAGCGGGCGTGTTGGCCGTGAGGTTGGCGGTGATGCGGCTTCCGAGGCCGTTCTGGGAGCCACCGAAGTACTCCGCCACGAATGCCGTGATGACCGACGCCGGCGCGGCGATCTTGAGCGCCGTGAACAGGTACGGCACGGCGTGCGGGATGCGCGCCTTGACGAGCACCTGCGACGGTGCGGCGGCGTAGGAGCGGAGCAGCTCGAGGTGAGTCGGCGTCACCTGGCGCAGACCCTTCGCGACGTTGACGAGCACGATGAAATAGACGACAAGCGTCACCATCAGCCGCCGCGGCACCTCCGACGTGATCGCGAACATGTTGTTGAAGACGGCGACGAGCACGAAGATCGGGACAGCGTTGAGCGCCACCGCGAGCGGCGTCACCATGTCGTTGAGCAGCCGGAAGCGCATCAGGAGGAACGCCATCGCGACGCCGAGCAGCGTGCCGATCACGAGGCCGAACACGGCGTTGCCACCCGACACTCGCGCGGCGTCCCAGATTCCCGACACGTTGTCGCTGAACTCACCCCAGATGGCGGACGGCTTCGGCAAGAAGTACGGCTTCCAGTCGAAGACATTGACGGCGAGCTCCCACAGCCCGAGGAAGGCGACGCCGAACACCACGGGCGGCCACACCGCTCGCACCAGCTTCTCGAACTCGCTTCGCTCGTTCATCGGTCCGCCGTCGCAGGGGGGAGGTCGTCGCCGACGAGGTCGACGTCGAGGCCGCGCAGTGCCTCGCGGACCTCGGTGATCTTCTTGAAGAACGCCGCGTCCTCGCGGGTGTCGAGGTCACGACGGGTTCCGAGCTCGACATCGACGACGTGGGTGATGCGGCCGGGCCTCGGCGACATGACGACGACGCGGTCCGACAGGTAGACGGCTTCGGGGATCGAATGCGTCACGAAGACGACGCTCGTGCCTGTCTCGGCGCAGATGCGCAGCAGCTCGGCCTGCATGTGCTCGCGGGTCATCTCGTCGAGCGCCCCGAACGGCTCGTCCATGAGCAGCAACTGCGGGCTCGTCGCCAGCGCCCTGGCGATTGCGACGCGCTGCTGCATGCCGCCCGAGAGCTGCCATGGTCGGTGCTCGGCG
>JACDGA010000046.1 GCA_013815505.1 Acidimicrobiia bacterium | reverse complement strand
GTTGCGAGGTGCTCGCCTCGATCACGTACATGCTCCATCTCGTCAAGCAGGAGCCCGGGTACCGGCTGGACGACCAGGACCACTTCGCCAACCGCCGCATCCGCTCGGTCGGCGAGCTGATCCAGAACCAGGTGCGCATCGGCCTCTCGCGCATGGAGCGCGTCGTCCGCGAGCGGATGACGACCCAGGACGTCGAGGCGATCACGCCCCAGACGCTGATCAACATCCGCCCCGTGGTGGCTGCGATCAAGGAGTTCTTCGGCACCAGCCAGCTCTCGCAGTTCATGGACCAGGTCAACCCGCTGTCGGGTCTCGCCCATCGTCGTCGCCTCTCGGCGCTCGGCCCCGGCGGCCTGTCCCGTGAGCGCGCCGGGTTCGAGGTGCGCGACGTCCACTTCAGCCACTACGGCCGAATGTGCCCCATCAACACGCCGGAGGGCCCGAACATCGGCCTCATCGGCTACCTGTCGACGTTCGCCCGCATCAACGAGTTCGGGTTCATCGAGAGCCCGTACCGCGCGGTCGTCAACGGCAAGGTCACCAACGACATCAAGTACATGGCCGCCGACGAGGAAGAGAATTACGTCGTCGCGCAGGCCAACACGCCGATCGACGACAAGGGCGACTTCCTCGACGAGCGCGTCCTCGTGCGCCGCTCGCCACAGGCGGCCAGCCTTGACGACCTGCGCAAGATGTTGGAGGCCGAGAGCTTCTTCGGTGCCACGACTGACATCGGCTACGTGCCGCCGTCCGAGGTCGACTACATGGACGTCTCGCCGAAGCAGATCGTCTCGGTGGCCACGTCGCTGATCCCGTTCCTCGAGCACGACGACGCCAACCGCGCCCTCATGGGCTCCAACATGCAGCGCCAGGCCGTGCCGCTCGTGCGCGCCGAAGCGCCGTACATCGGCACCGGCGTCGAGGATCGTGCCGCTCGCGACGCCGCCGACCTCATCCAGGCCATCGACGTCGGCGACGTCATCACGGTCACCGGCGATTCGATCACCGTCGAGTACAAGACGGCAGGGCGCAAGGTCTACCGCCTCGCCAAGTTCAACCGCTCCAACCAGGACACCTGCATCAACCAGCGCCCCCGCGTCCGCGAGGGCGACAAGGTCAAGGTCGGCACGATCCTCGCCGACGGCCCCTCCACCGATCACGGCGAACTGGCGCTCGGCAAGAACCTGCTCGTCGCGTTCATGCCGTGGGAGGGCTACAACTTCGAGGACGCGATCATCCTCTCCGAGCGTCTCGTGCGCGACGACGTGCTCACGTCGATCCACATCCACGAGCACGAGGTCGACGCCCGCGACACCAAGCTCGGCCCCGAAGAGATCAGCCGCGACATCCCCAACCTGTCCGACGAGGTCCTCGCCGACCTCGACGACCGCGGCATCGTGCGCGTCGGTGCAGAGGTCGGGCCCGGCGACGTGCTCGTCGGCAAGGTCACCCCGAAGGGCGAGACCGAGCTCACCCCCGAAGAGCGCCTGCTGCGGGCGATCTTCGGTGAGAAGGCACGCGAGGTTCGCGACACCTCGCTGAAGGTGCCGCACGGCGAGAACGGCAAGGTCATCGACGTCAAGGTGTTCAACCGCGACGAGGGTGACGAGCTACCGCCGGGCGTCAACCAGCTCGTGCGCGTGTACGTCGCCCAGAAGCGCAAGATCTCGGTCGGCGACAAGCTCGCCGGTCGCCACGGCAACAAGGGCGTCATCTCCAAGATCCTCCCGGTCGAGGACATGCCCTACACCGCCGATGGGACGCCCGTCGACATCATCCTCAACCCGCTCGGCGTGCCGAGCCGGATGAACGTCGGCCAGGTGATGGAAGCGCACCTCGGCTACTGCGCCCGTTGGGGTTGGACCGATCCGAAGACGGGCAACAAGGTCGGCAACGAGCCGATCCGCGGAACCGAGATGAAGACCCGTGCCAACACCGAGCCGTCGACGTTCATCGCCACACCCGTGTTCGACGGCGCCCACTGGGACGAGAAGGACCAGGCCGGCAAGCACCCGACGATCCAAGAGATCCTCGAGCACCTGAACCCAGAGACGGCCGACGGCGCTCGCCTCATCGGCCGCGACGGCAAGACGACGCTCTACAACGGCCGCACCGGCGAAACGTACGACAACTCGATCACGGTCGGGTACATGTACATCCTCAAGCTGGCTCACCTCGTCGACGACAAGATCCACGCCCGGGCCACCGGTCCGTATTCGATGATCACCCAGCAGCCGCTCGGCGGCAAGGCGCAGTTCGGTGGACAGCGGTTCGGCGAGATGGAGGTCTGGGCGCTCGAGGCCTACGGCGCCGCGTACTGCCTGCAGGAGCTGCTCACGATCAAGTCCGACGACGTGCTCGGACGAGTCAAGGTGTACGAAGCGATCGTCAAGGGTGACAACATCCCCGAACCGGGTGTGCCCGAGAGCTTCAAGGTGCTGATGAAGGAGATGCAGGCCCTCTGCATCAACGTCGAGGTGCTCGCCACCGACGGCTCCGAGATCGAGATGCGCGGCGAGGACGACGAGGTCTACCGCGCCGCCGAAGAGCTCGGCATCGACATCTCGCGGCCCGAGCGCGGCAGCGACGACGACCGCGACATGCAGCGCGAGCGCGCCTGAGCGCCCGCGAGCAGGCACGCGACGACAACGAACGACAGAGCGAGACGAGAAGGAACCAAGATGCTCGACGTCAACATGTTCGACCAGCTCAAGATCGGGCTGGCCACGGCGGATCAGATCCGCAACTGGTCCCACGGTGAGGTGAAGAAGCCGGAGACCATCAACTACCGCACGCTGCGTCCGGAGAAGGACGGCCTGTTCTGCGAGCGCATCTTCGGTCCCACGCGCGACTGGGAGTGCGCCTGCGGCAAGTACAAGCGGGTGCGCTTCAAGGGCATCATCTGCGAGCGCTGCGGCGTCGAGGTGACGCGCTCGAAGGTGCGCCGTGAGCGGATGGGCCACATCGAGCTCGCCGCTCCCGTCGTCCACATTTGGTACCTGCGCGGCACCCGCTCGTGGCTCGCCTACCTGCTCGCCGGACTGGAACCCCGCGAGGAGCTCAAGGCCAAGCAGCTCGAGAAGGTCATCTACTTCGCCGCCTACCTCGTCACCGCCGTCGACAACGACAAGCGTCACGAGGACCTCGCCAACCTCGAGGCCGAGTACCTCGAAGAGCGCGAAGCGATCCGCAAGGAGCTCGAGGTCGCCATCGACCGTCGCTACAAGGAGCTCGAGACCGCTGCCTCGTCGGCAGAGGCCGACGGCACCGACGCCAAGAAGCTGCAGCGCGAGGCCGACAAGGACATCGAGGCCGTGCGCGAGCGCTACGAGGCCGAGCTCGACACCCTGCAGCGTGCATGGGACGAGTTCCGCAGCATCTTCCCGCGTCAGATCATCGAGGACGAGCTGCTGTGGCGCGAGCTGCGCGACCGCTACGGCGACTACTTCGACGGTGGCACCGGCGCCGACGCGATCAAGTCGCTCATCGACCGCATCGAGTTCGACGAGGAAGAGATCAAGCTGCGCGCGGCCATCGAGCCCGGCGACTCCGGCCGCAAGCCGCTGTCGGCACAGCGCAAGCAGAAGGCCATCAAGCGGCTCAAGATCGTCGCCAGCTTCAACCGCCGCGACGAGCACGGTCGCCGGACCAACGACCCGAAGGCGATGATCCTCGACTCGGTGCCGGTGATCCCGCCCGACCTGCGCCCGATGGTGCAGCTCGACGGTGGACGCTTCGCCACGTCCGACCTGAACGACCTCTACCGGCGTGTCATCAACCGCAACAACCGGTTGCGCCGCCTGCTCGACCTCGGTGCACCCGAGATCATCGTCAACAACGAGAAGCGGATGCTGCAGGAGGCCGTCGACGCCCTGTTCGACAACGGCCGCCGCGGCCGTCCCGTCACCGGGCCGGGCAACCGCCCGCTGAAGTCGCTGTCCGACATGCTGAAGGGCAAGCAGGGCCGGTTCCGCCAGAACCTGCTCGGCAAGCGCGTCGACTACTCCGGTCGTTCGGTCATCGTCGCCGGCCCGACGCTGAAGCTGCACCAGTGCGGCCTGCCCAAGCTGATGGCGCTCGAGCTGTTCAAGCCGTTCGTCATGAAGCGCCTCGTCGACCTCGAGGTGGCGCAGAACATCAAGACGGCCAAGCGCATGGTCGAGCGTCGCCGCCCGCAGGTGTGGGACGTGCTCGAAGACGTCATCAAGGAGCACCCGGTGCTCCTGAACCGTGCGCCCACGCTGCACCGCCTCGGCATCCAGGCGTTCGAGCCGGTGCTCGTCGAGGGCAAGGCGCTGCAGATCCATCCGCTCGTCTGCCCGGCGTTCAACGCCGACTTCGACGGCGACCAGATGGCCGTCCACGTGCCGCTGTCCGCAGAGGCGCAGGCCGAGTCGCGAGTGCTGATGCTGTCGGCCAACAACATCCTGTCGCCGGCGTCGGGTCGCCCGATCGTGACCCCGGGTCAGGACATCGTCATCGGGGCCTACTACCTCACCGAGCTCACGACGGAGACCAAGGGCCACGGTCGCGTGTTCCGTCACAACTGGGAGGTCGCGCTCGCCTACGACGAGGGCTCGCTCGACCTGCACAGCCCGATCACGGTCCGCAGCCCGCAGTTCACGCAGGACGACGGCTCCTACCTGCCGACGACAGCGGGACGACTGCTGTTCGAGGAGGCGCTGCCGCCCGACTACACGTCGCGCTTCGGCCACATCACCGACCTCGTGAAGAAGAAGGAGCTCGGCCGCATCGTCGAGCGCCTCTCCGACAACTACACGAAGGCGGAGGTCGCCGCCGCGCTCGACGCCTTGAAGAACGTCTGCTACCGCTACGCGACGCAGTCCGGGCTCACGGTCTCCATCGAGGACGTGAAGACACCGAAGACGAAGCGCCAGATCCTTGACAACTACGAGGCCCAGGCCGACAAGGTCGAGACCCAGTTCCGCCGCGGCGTCATCACCGACGGCGAGCGCCGCCAGCAGGAGGTGCGCATCTGGACCGATGCCACCGCCGAGGTGCAGCGTGCGATGGAGGCCGAGTTCCAGGCAGCGCAGTTCAACCCGCTCGACATGATGGTCGGCTCGGGTGCACGAGGGAACATGACCCAGATGCGCCAGATCGCCGGCATGCGAGGCCTTGTCGCCAACCCTCGTGGCGACATGATCCCGCGACCGATCAAGTCCAACTTCCGTGAGGGTCTCGAGACGCTCGAGTACTTCATCGCCACGCCGGGTGCCCGAAAGGGACTTGTCGACACCGCACTACGCACCGCCGACTCCGGCTACCTGACACGCCGTCTCGTCGACGTCGCCCAGGAGCTCATCGTGCGCGAAGAGGACTGCGGTACGACGCTCGGCGTGTGGGTCGAGAACGTGCAGCCCGACACGGCCAACACGCGTAACTACCTCGACACGAAGCTGTTCGGGCGTGCGCTACTCAACGAGCTCACCGGTGCCGACGGCAAGGTGCTCACCTACGAGTACCGCGCAGAGGGCGGCGACGAGGTGGAACAGCGGACCATGACGGCCAACTCGATCCTCGACGATCGCGACGCCGAGTTCCTGCGTGACTATCCCGACGTGACGAGGGTGCGGGTCCGCTCCGTGCTGACGTGCGACGCCGAGCTCGGCGTGTGCGCGCTGTGCTACGGGCGCTCGCTGGCGACGGGCAAGGAGATCGAGCTCGGCGAGGCCGTCGGCGTCATCGCCGCACAGTCGATCGGCGAGCCCGGCACGCAGCTGACGATGCGTACGTTCCACACGGGTGGTGTCGCCGGCAAGGACATCGCCGGCGGTCTGCCTCGCGTCGTCGAGCTGTTCGAGGCCCGTACGCCTCGCGGTTCGGCCCGCCTCGCCAAGGCCACCGGCGTGGTGCGTCTCGGTGAGGACATCGGCAAGGGCATCCCTGCCACCGTCATCGACGACGAGGGTGGCGAGCACGAAGTGCCGCTGCCGCTCGGCGCCCGCCCGATCGTCTCTGACGGTCAGGACGTGCGCGCGGGTGATCCGATCACCGACGGCCCCTTCGACCCCAAGGAGCTGATGGAGATCAAGGGCCCACGCGAGACCCAGCTCTACCTCGTCGAGGAGGTGCAGCGCGTCTACCGCGACCAGGGTGTGTCGATCCACGACAAGCACATCGAGCTCATCGTGCGGCAGATGACCCGTCGTGTCGGCGTGCAGGAGGTCGGCAACACCGACTTCCTCCCTGGCGAGCGCATCGACGCCAAGGTGTTCCGTGACACGAACCGTCGCATCTTCGAGGAGGGTGGCCGCCCCGCCGAGGGACGCCCGGAGATCATGGGCATCACGAAGGCCTCGCTCGCCACCGAGTCGTGGCTGTCCGCTGCGAGCTTCCAGGAGACCACGCGAGTGCTCACCGAGGCGGCCATCGACGGCAAGGGCGATGGGCTCATCGGCCTCAAGGAGAACATCATCATCGGCAAGCTGATCCCCGCCGGTACGGGTATGCAGCGCTATCGCGAGTTCGACGTCGCCGCGCCGGACTACGAGCCGATGACGTTCTACTCGAGCGATGACGAGCAGGACCCAGCGAGCTGGCTGTCCAACATCCACGGCACGTTCGACGGTGACGGCCCCGCCACCAACGGCGAACCCGCAGCGGCCGACGCCTGACCTGCGCCGCATCCGTTCTGTCCGTAGAAACCTGCCCGATCGGGCAGGTTTCTACGGACAGTTCGTTGGGGGACGTACCGTGAGGTCGTGGCGCATGGTACGCACGACGTCGACGACGATCCCCGCAACGCCGGCGTCCTCATCTCGGTCAACGGTGACCTCGTCCCGCGCGAGCGGGCGACGGTGTCGGTGTTCGACTCTGGGTTCGTGCTCGGCGACGGCGTGTGGGAGGGGATTCGAGTCCATCACGGCCGTCCCGCTTTCCTCGACCAGCACCTCGATCGGCTGTACGAAGGGGCGCATGCGCTGATGATCGACATCGGTCTGTCGCGTGACGAGCTCGCGCGCCGAATCGACGACACGATCACGGCGAACGAGATGCACGACGGCGTGCACATCCGGCTGATGGTGACGCGCGGCGTGAAGCGCACGCCGTACCAGGACCCGCGGCTGACGGTCGGACCGGCAACCGTCGTCATCATCGCCGAGCACAAAGAACCACTGTCGGCGACGGTGAGCGACGGCATCACACTGTTCACCACCCACGTGCGTCGGGCGACGCCCGACACGCTCGACCCGAAGCTCAACGCCCACAGCAAGCTCAACGACATCGTCGCCTGCATCCAGGCGTACACGGCCGGTGCCGACGAGGCGCTGATGCTCGATCCGCACGGCTTCGTCGCCACGTGCAACAGCACCCACTTCTTCATCGTCCGCGCCGCCCGCGACAGGGCCGATGCAGGCGATGGGTTTGGCGGTGACGACGCGGTGTGGACGTCGGACGGTCGGTTCTGCCTCGGCGGCATCACCCGTGCCAACGTCCTCGCGCTGTGCCGGGCGAACGGGATCGAGGGGCGGGAGACGACGTTCAGCCTGACCGACGTCTACGGCGCCCGCGAGGCGTTCGTAACCGGCACCTTCGCCGGTGTCGTCCCGGTGCGCACCGTCGACGGCCGCACGATCGGCACCGGCACCCGAGGCCCGGTGACCGAACGACTGCAAGGCCTGTATGCGGCAATGATCGAACGCGACGTGACGACGAGTCGGTCGTGAGCACGCGCGCCGAGGGAAGCGCCAGCGACGAGGCGCACGCGGCGCGAGGAGAAAGCGAAGCGGACGACGAGTCCGCCACCAGTGAGGTGCACGCGGCGCGAGCAGAACGCGCAGCCGACGACCACCTGCCGCCTACGCACACCAGAATGGCGATGTGGTCGGGGCCGCGCAACATCTCCACGGCGATGATGCGCGCATGGGAGAACCGTGCCGATTGCTTCGTCGTCGACGAGCCGCTGTACGCCGCCTACCTGCAGGCGACGCAACTCGACCATCCTGGCCGCGACGAGATCATCGCTGCCGGCGAGACCGATTGGCGCGCCGTCGCCGAGTGGCTCCTCGGACCGACGCCGGACGGCAGCCCGATCTTCTTCTCGAAGATGATGACCCACCACCTGATCCCCGAGGTCGGGCGCCACTGGATCGCCGGCCTGCGCAACGTGATGCTGATCCGCGACCCGCGCGAGGTCGTCGCCTCGTACGTGCGCTCACGGGCCTCGTGCGCACCGGCCGACATCGGCGTGCTGCAGCAGGCCGAGCTGTACGACGAGCTCACCGCAGCTGGCGCGGAAGTCCCGGTCATCGACGCCGCCGACTTCCTGCGCGACCCGCGCCGATACCTGACGTGGCTGTGCGAGTGGCTGGGCGTCGCGGTGACCGACTCGATGCTCTCGTGGCCGACAGGTCCGCGGGCGTCCGACGGCGTGTGGGCGCCGCACTGGTACGCCGCCGTGGAAGCCTCGTGTGGCTTCGAGCCGTGGCGACCACGCGAGGTCGTGCTCGACGGGCACGGCGAGGAAGTTGCCGAGGCGTGCCGCGGCGCCTACGAGCAGCTGCACGATCACCGGCTCACGGTCGTCGACCGATGAGCGATGTCGAGATCGTGCCGCCGGCTCCGACGTACATCACGAGGGTCGCGAGCGGCGGTCCCAAGCACATCCCGAAGGACACACCGGAGGTAGCCGTGAAGTACGTCATCCTGATCCACTCCAACCCGAACCCGTGGGGACACCCCACCATCGAGCACACCAACGAGGGCAGGGCGTTGTCCCAGTCGCAGCGCGACGAGATGGACCGGGAGTTCGAGGCGCTGCTCGAGGAGCTGTCGGCGTCGGGGGAATTCGTCACGGCCGAGGCGCTGGGAGATCCTGCGTCGGCGACGATCCACGGGTGGGGATCTGACGGCCACCTGGCGACGGATGGCCCGTATGCCGAGGCGAAGGAGCAACTCGCCGGGTTCTTCATCGTCGAGTGCGAGACTCGCGACCGCGCGGAGGCGATCGCAACGCGCTTCGCCGCACCGGGCGACGTGATCGAGTTGCGACCCTTGATGTCGCCCGCTGGCGACGATCGGTGAACGACGCCGAGTTCGAGCGCGTGCTGCGCGAGTGCACGCCGGACGTGCTGGCGACCCTCGTGCGGCGTGGCGGCGCCGCGGGAGATCTCGGCACGGCGGAGGACGCCTTGCAGGAGGCGGTGCTCGCCGCAGCTCGACAGTGGCCGACCGAGGGGATGCCCGACAGCCCGCGTGCCTGGCTCGTCACGGTGTCGTCGCGTCGGCTCGTCGACGAGTGGCGATCCGGGCGAGCGCGAACAGCGCGCGAGCAGTCGATCGCGCGTCACGCGCCGTCGGATGCGGCCACCTCGCCGGCCGCCGACCGATCGCTGGCGAACGCGCAGGACGACACGCTGGCATTGATGCTGCTGTGCTGCCATCCGGCGCTCAGCCGCCCGTCGCAGGTGGCCTTGACGTTGAAGGCCGTCGG
>JACDGA010000045.1 GCA_013815505.1 Acidimicrobiia bacterium | reverse complement strand
ATGCGACGAGGCAAGCGCGAGCGACGAGTCGCACGAGGCGCGAGGAGAAAGCGCAGCGGACGACGAGCCCGTAATGTTGCGTCATGCGTTTCGGGTACTTCGCCAACGTCGTCAACGAGGGCACCGTGGACGACATCGTCGCATCGGCCCGCGACGCCGAAGCCGACGGCTACCACACGCTCTGGGCGCCGCAGATCTTCTCGCACGACGCGCTTACGGCACTCGCCGTGGTCGGGCGGGAGGTGCCGCGCATCGAGCTCGGCACGAGCGTCGTGCCCACCTATCCCCGCCATCCGCTGATGCTGGCGCAGCAGTGCCAGACCGTCTCGGCGGCGTCCGGCGGGCGGCTGTGCCTCGGCATCGGGCTCTCGCACAAGATGGTCATCGAGAACATGTTCGGGATGAGCTTCGACAAGCCCGTGCGGCACATGCGTGAGTACCTCGAGGTGTTGTCGGCGGCCGTGCACGACGGTTCGGTCTCCCACGACGGCGAGGTGTACTCGGTGCACGCCGGCATCAACGTCAACGGCGCGCAGCCGTTCCCGATCCTCATCGCCGCGCTCGGCGAGCAGATGTTGCGCCTCGCCGGATCGGCGGCCGACGGGACGATCACGTGGATGACCGGACCGGCGACGCTGCGCAACCACGTCACGCCCACGATCACCGCCGCCGCGGTCGAGGCGGATCGACCGCCGCCGAGGATCGTCGCAGCGCTCCCAGTGTGCGTTACCGACGACGTCGAGGCGGCGCGGACGTGGGCTGCGAAGGCGTTCCAGGTCTACGGCCAGCTCCCCAGCTATCGCGCAATGCTCGATCGCGAGGGCGCCGACGGGCCGGCCGACGTGGCGATCATCGGCAGCGAGGACGAGGTCGTCGACCGCGTTGGTGCGCTCGCCGATGCCGGCGTCACCGACTTCGGCGTCGCCGAGTTCTCGACCCGCGGCGACGACTCCGCCCGCACCCGCGCCGCCATCCGCACCCTGGTTTAACTCCGCCCTTTCCCGTTCTGGAGGTTGCCGAACGCGTTATCCCGCGATCCGCCGCATCCAGTTGGGGTCAGGCGGGAGCGGGAGCGGTGGCGGTGTCGGATCGGGTGCGGGCCGTCTCGCGTTCTGTCATGCCGAACGTGCCCGTACGGCGACGATCTCCATGACGGAACGAGGCGACGTCAGTGCATACTGAGTATTGACATTCGCATACTGAGTATGCAGAATCGCCGTCATGGCCGTGCGCGAGGGACTCCTGTCGCTGTTGAGCGACGGCCCGCGCTACGGGTACCAGTTGAAGACGCAGTTCGAGGCGGCGACAGGTGGGATCTGGCCGCTCAACGTCGGGCAGGTGTACACGACGCTCGATCGCCTGAACCGTGACGGGCTCGTGGGCGAGCTCGCCGCCGCCGCCGAGACCGAGACGGCGCAGAAGTCGTACGAGCTCACCGCCGCCGGCAGGGAGGCGCTCGGCGCGTGGTGGTCGACGGTCCCCGTCGACGAGCCCCCGCCGCGTGACGAGCTGATGCTGAAGATGCTGATGGCCATCGACCACGGCCGAGACCATGCGCTCGCTGTGGTCACGAGCCACCGCACCGCCCTGCTCGGACTGCTCCAGGCACGACGACGTGAGGCACGCCAGCAGACCGCAGCGGGTGTCACCCCGCCGCACGACCTGCTCGCCGCGCAGCTCGTCCACGATGCGCTCGTGGTACGGGCAGAGGCCGACCTCCGCTGGCTCGACCTGTGCGAGTCACGACTCCTCGCCAGCGGACAGCCGGACCGCACCGACGGGGCGGCATCCGAACGCAGCGAACCCGCTGGACCCACCGCACGACCGACGCCGGCCCGGCGTCTCACCCGAAAGGCTCGGCGATGACCGACACTCCCATCCTGCAGTTCGTCGACGTCGTCAAGTCGTTCGGCGCCGGCGTCGCCGAGGTGTACGCACTGCGCGGGGTCAACCTCGCCGTCGATCCAGGGGAGGTGATCGCCGTGATGGGCCCCTCGGGCTGTGGCAAGTCAACGCTGCTGCACCTCGCCGGCGCCCTGGAGACGCCGTCGGCAGGTCGCGTGCTCGTCGCCGGCGACGATCTCGCCGGACTCACGCTCCACCAGCAGGCCGCGCTGCGACGGCGCGATGTCGGCTACGTCTTCCAACGCCTCAACCTCGTGCCGTCTCTCACCGCAGTGGAGAACGTGATGCTGCCGCTCGAGCTCGACGGCGTGGCGTCGCGAGCCGCTCGTGGGGTCGCAATCGAGGCGATGCACACGGTCGGGCTCGAGCAGCAGCTCGATCGGTATCCCGACGACTTCTCTGGCGGCCAGCAGCAGCGCATCGCCATCGCCAGGGCGATCGTGGGGGAGCGGCGAGTGTTGCTCGCCGACGAGCCGACCGGTTCGCTCGACACGGCCAACGCCGACCAGGTCGTCGAGCTGCTGGCGACGCTGCCCGAGCGCTTCGGCACCGCCGTCGTGCTCGTCACCCACGAGCCACGCTTCGCCTCGTACGCCGACCGCATCATCTTCCTCCGTGACGGCAGCATCATCGACGAGTCGAGTGCCAGCGACGTCCCCCCGTCGATCGAGCCGCTCGTCGGAATGTTGCGATGAGCATCGAGCGCAGGCGCCTTGCCGGTCGAGCGTCGGTCGTCGTGCGATGAGTAGCGGCGTCGTCAACGTCGCCGGATGGCGGCTGCCGCTGCGCCTCGCTCGTCGCGAGACCCGTCGCCGGCCGGGCCGCACGATCCTCGTCGCCCTGCTGGTGGCCATCCCTGTGATGGCGATGACCTTCGGCAGCACGTGGGCGCGCACAGCCGATGCCGATCCGGCGTGGGATTTCGAGCAGCGGCATGGTGGCGCCGACATCGTCTTCTTCCCAGCAGGCGCCCACCCCGTGCGTGACGCCGTGCCTGCTGGCAGCTCGGTGACCGAGCTCTGGTTCGGTCAATACCTACCCATCGCGATGCGCGGCGACGATCGCGTCGTTGACGCCAACATCATCGGCTTTGCCGGCACGCGACCGGATTCGCTCGAGGTGTGGGACATCACGCCCGGCGAGGTGCCGGGCGATGGGGAGGTGTGGGCGTCTGATCATCTGCTCGATCGCTACGGACTCGACGTGGGTGACACGCTCGACCTCGACTACCCCGGCGGATCGTGGACGATCAGCGGTCGCGGCCGGCCGTCGGTCGACCACGACGCGGACGCGCTCGTCTTCGGGACGCTCCCGGTCGAACAGTTCCAAGAGGGCTCGCTCCTTCGCCTCACGCTGATCGAGGTGCCCGGCGACGCCGCCGCGACGGAAGCGGCTGCGAGCGAGCTCGACGGCGTTGCGAACGCTGGCTTCGACGGCGCCGTCGACACGGCGGAGCGGAGCGCCGCGCAGCAGTACGCATACGACGGGAGCCAGCGCAGGCAGCTCGCCTGGGGACTCGTCGCAGGTGCGCTCTCGCTCGCAGCGCTCGGCATCATCATCTCGGCTGCGTTCGCCACGAGTGCTCGCCGACAGCTGGTGATCGTCGGCCAGCTCTCCGCCAACGGGGCGCCGCCGCGCGTGGTCGGCCGAAGCCTTGCGTTGCAGGGCTTCTGGACCGGGCTCGCCGGTGCCATCGTTGGCGTCGCCGGGGGCGTGCTCGCCGCGATCGCCGCCCGGCCGATGATTGTGGATGCTGCCAACCACGACTTCCCAGCGATGGAGTTCGCCCCCCTCGATCTCCTGATCGTGGGGCTCACCGGACTCCTCGCAGCGGTGATCGCAGCATGGTTTCCCGCCAGGTCGGCGGCACGAGTGCCGACGCTCACGGCGCTCGCCGGCAGACGACCGATCGGCGCCGTGCCGCTCAAGCTCGTCCCCGTCGGCGTCGCCCTGTTCGGCTTCGGCGTACTGCTGCTCGCGTTGGCGACGGCAACGGCGAGCGCCGGAGAATCCAGCGGCGACGGCACCGCCGCCGTCGCCGTGCTCGGCGGGGTGATGGTGATGATCGGCATGTGCTGCTGCTCGCCGTTGGCCATCGACGCAATGAGCCGGGTCGCAGCGCGGGCCGGCGGTGCGTGGCGCTTCGCAGGTCGGAGCCTGGCGAGAACGCGTAGCAGGAGTGCCGGCATCGTGACGGCGATCGGGGTCACGGGTGCGATCACCCTCGCCGGCTCGACGTTCGCCGTCGACGCCAGTCGCGAGGACCCGTCCGAGCCGCAACGTCTGCCTGCCGATGCCGTCATCTTCGACACGTGGTACGACGAGGGCAGCCGAGGTGCTGGATCCCGGCCGGAAGCTCCAGTTCCGGAATCATGGCGCGCAGACGTCGACACGCTCCTCCCGGGCGCAACGTGGCACGAGCGTCACGAGGCGACGTACGAGGGTCGGATCGAACCTCGTTCGGGTTTCAAACGGGGAACGCTCCGGCTCGGCATCGACAGTTCGATCGTTGTCGCTGACGAGGCGATCATCGACTTCTACGACCTGCCCGACGTCGACCGGGAGGCGCTCGCCTCGACGGGAGCGCTCGTGCTCAACGAGTGGTACGAGGGCCGGATCGACGCCGACCGTCTCGAGCGGCCGGCCACGGTGGACGTGCGGCTGCGAGCTGCCGAGCGGCCGATCGAGCTCACCGCAGCGCGGCGCGACTACCTGCGCCGGCCGACGGTCGACGAGAACGGCGAGGCGCGCTACGACCCTGACAACATCCGCGGTCCGGACACGCTGATGATCACCGAAGCGCTCGCTCGCCAGTTGGATCTGGATGTCGTGACGAGAGGCGGGTTCCTGCGCACCGACAAGCCGATCACGCTCGATGACCAGGAGCGGCTCGAATCGTTCAGGTTCGATCGCTTCGGGGGTTCGAGGCTCGGCGAGGTCTATCGGGACGCGCCGCCGCCGAACGACGCCAACTGGAACCTCGACTGGGAGTACCAGCAACGTGACGTGGGCGTCCTCGTGCAGGTGGCGATCGCAGCTGTTGCCACGTTGCTCGTGCTGATCGTCGTCGCCATCGGGCTCTCGCTCGCTGCCACCGAGAGCCGCGACGAGCGCGACGTGCTCGTCGCCGTCGGCGCCAAACCGGTCACGATGAGTCGCATGGCTGGCGTCAAGGCGGTGGTGCTGACCATGACCGGCGGCGTGCTTGCCGTGCCGACCGGACTCATCCCTGCGTGGGCGGTGATGCGTGAGGTGACGACGATGACGTTCAGCGTTCCGTGGGTGCAGCTCGCCGTGCTGCTCCTGGCCCTGCCGCTGGTCGTCGGCGTCGCCGCCTGGCTCACCAGCACGATCGCGCAACGGGTCCGTCCGGTGACGATGTCCAACCTCGCCGTCGACTGACCCCATCCCCACCTCCAGAACGGGGCTCTAGCGGGGTTTGAGGCGGCCTGGCGGGGCGGCGGCGGGGTCGTCGGGCCAGCGGTGCTTCGGGTAGCGGCCGGCCATCTCCTTGCGCACGTCGGCCCACGAACCCGACCAGAAGGCAGGCAGGTCCGACGTGATCTGGATCGGACGGTCGGCAGGGGAGAGCAGCTGCAGGCGCACCGGCACACGACCGTCCGCCACAGTCGGGTGCGCTGTCACACCGAACAGATCCTGCACGCGGACGTCCGCCGTCGGCGCGTCACCGTCGTAGTCGATCGGCACCGAGCGCCCGCCGGGCAGCGCCAGGGCGCTCGGCGCGACGCCGTCCAGGCGCCGACGGAGATCCCAGGGGAGCATCGAGGAGACGATCTCCGCCATGTCGACGCCCGACAGATCGACTGCACCGGTGACCCGTGGACGGAGCCAGCCGTCGAGCGACGAGAGGAGCGCCTCGTCTCCGACATCGGGCCACTCGTCGCCGAGGACGGACCGTGCGAAGTCGACACGTCGGCGGAATCGCCGGGCCACGTCCGACCAGTCCAGAGCGGCAAGTCGCGATGATCGCACGAGCGCGACGAGTGCATCGGTCGTGTCGCGCCCGGGCTCGGGCCGCCGGCGCTCGATCCCGAGCCGGATCCCGTCGAGCCGGCGTTCCACCTCGAGTACCAACCCGCCGTCGTCGCCGGTGACGAGCCGGCGATCCTCGACGACACCGTCGGCGAGCAGCGCGGCGACAACGTCACCGCCCACAGCGGCTGCCCGGCGGATGCGCGACCGTGTGCGGTGCCCGTCGAGGTCGGCGGCGATGACGAACTCCTCGTTCGCCATCGGATCGGTGCGGTCGATCGTCGCCGCGTTACCCGACCGGAGTTGGAACTGACCCTCCTGACGGCGGGCGGCGAGCCGATCCGGATAGGCGAGCAGCATCGTCTCGCCCGACCACGTCGGGTCCACCCCGTTCAGATCGAACGTGATGCCGGCGCGGCGGGCCACGTCGCGCGCCCGTTGGATCACGGTCTCGACCGCTCGTCGATCGGCGCGGTCGTCGCGCTCACCGAGGAGCGTCCGGACACGCAACTCGATGTCGACGGGAAGCTCGTCGCTGCGTCCGCGCAGCACGTCACGTTCGTCGAGCAGCGCGGCGAGGAGGCACGCCAGCGTCGAGGGGCTGTCGAGCACCATCCGCGCCAAACGTGGATGCAACGGCAGCCCGAGCATGTCGCGGCCGGCAGTCGTGATTGCCCCGCCAGCGTCGACAGCACCGAGGTCGCGCAGCAACGCCGTCGCCTGTTCCACCGGCCGTCGCGCCGGAGTGTCGAGGAGACGAGGCGTTCCGCCCCACGCAGCGAGCTCGAGCACGACGCCAGCCGGGTCGACGGCAAGGATCTCCGGTTCGCGCTGACGCAGCCTGCTCGTGTGCTCGATCTTGCTCCACAGCCGGTACGCGACGCCTGGCGACGTGCGTCCGGCTCGCCCGGCGCGCTGCTCGGCGGAATCGCGGCTCGTCGAGACCGTGACGAGGCGGGTCAGCCCCGTGTTCGGGTCGTGGCGCGGCGTGCGGGCGAGCCCCGAGTCGACGACCACGCGGACTCCTTCCACGGTGAGTGAAGTCTCGGCGATGTCGGTCGCAAGGACGATCCGACGTCGTCCCGCCGGAGACGGCATCAGCGCAGCGTCCTGCTCGCCGCGGCTGAGCGCACCCGCCAGCGGCCGTACGTCGATCGGTCGGTCACCCAGCGCAGCGACGACGGCGGCGCGAGCACGCATGATCTCGGCGATGCCGGGCAGGAACACGAGGACGTCGCCGTCGTCGCTGTGGATCGCGGCGAGCACCGTCTCGACGACGAGATCGGTGACGTCGAACGTCCGCTGCGCCCGAGCCCGCCGGCGCCCTCGGGGGCTCGGTGGAGCAGCCGCTGGGCGCCAGCGGATCTCGACGGAATGGGCGCGCCCCTCGCTCTCGATCACCGGTGCGGCGTTGGTTGTTCCGAGGTAGGCGGACAGCCGTCCCTTGTCGAGCGTCGCCGACATCGCGAGGATCCGCAGCTCTGGCCGGATCGCAGCGGCGACGTCGAGCGTGAACGCCATTCCGAGATCGGTGAACACGTTGCGCTCGTGCACCTCGTCGAAGATCACGAGGCCGACGCCGGGCAGCTCGGGATCGGCCTGCAACCGCCGCGTCAGCACTCCCTCGGTCACGACCTCGATGCGGGTTGCCGGGCCGATCCTCCGCTCGTCACGGATCTGGTATCCGACGAGCCCACCGAGCGACGTGCCGGTGAGCTGTGCCATCCGTGCCGCCGCAGCACGCGTGGCGAGCCTGCGCGGTTCGAGCATGACGATCCGTCCGCCGCCGAGCCAGGACTCGTCGAGCAGCAGGAGCGGGACGGCCGTCGTCTTGCCTGCGCCGGGCGGAGCGACGAGCACCGCGCGGCCACGAGCCGCGAGCGCGTCGCGCAGCGCTGGAATCGCGTCGAGGACGGGCAGATCGCTGCCGTCGAACGCCGTCGTCACCTGGGTCAGGCGAGCGCCGGCGTGCCGTGGAACGGGCCAGGGTCGCCGGGCGCCGGGATGTCGGGCTGCCGCCACGACGTGGTGCGGGCGATCTCCTCGGCGACGGTGCGCCACTCGTTTGCGTTCCAACCCTGGGCGAGCGCCGGCACGGTGCCGTCGACGCGCAGGAACACGAACGCCGGGAGTTCTGTCAGCCCGACTGCCTTCACGAGCTCGCGGGCGGGGTCGGCGAAGACGAGGAAGCGCTTCGCGAGCGGACCGATGAACCGCCGCGCGCTCGTCGCGTCCGCTGTCACCACGAAGTTCGCACGCGTGTCGGCCTCGCGGAAGCCCTCGAGGATGCGGGCCGCGGTTGGGAGGATCCACGAGCTCTCGTTCGTGTACGGGTCGAGCACCACGCTCGCCATGTGGAACGTCGTGAGCCATTGGCCGAGTGGGCGTGCCTCTCCGTCGAGCGGATGGAGCACGAGGTCCACCGAGGGGTTCGTCGCCACGGCTGCCGACGGTAGCAAGCCGACCGGCCGTTCTCCGTGTCCCATGAGCGAGCGCAGCGAGCGGACGACCAGCTCGAGGAGTACCGTCCCGAACGAGTGCACCCGATCGAGCAGCTCCGCCATGTCGCCCGCGCCGACGGTGCCGCTGCGGTCACCGTCGCGGTCGAGGCGGCGCACGCGCTGTGCACCCTCGATGCGACGACGCTCGTCGTGTCGTGTCGTCAGATCGTTCGACGTCACCCGGCAAACGGCCCGCTGTGGTGGGTCTGCTCGCACCTGCTGGCGTCGACGGGCCAGCGCGACCGTGGACGTGACCTGGCGCGCGCGCTCGACGCTGACGCGACGACGTCGGTGCTGCGGCGCGCGCTGTCGGGGCACGAGCGCGTGCTTGCGACCGGCTGGTCGTCGACGTTGATCGAGGCCGTCCGCGGCGACGTCGCAGTCGTCGTCGCCGGGTCGGGGCGTGACACTTCGTCGATGGTGCGGGCGCTCCGTCGTCGCGATGTCGACGTGGAGCAGATCGCGATGGAGGAAGCGGCCGTCGTGATGGCCGACGGTGTCGACGCCGTCATCGTGGACGCCCACCTCGTCACCGTGAGCCGGGTGACGGCGCCCGTCGGCAGCACGGTGCTCGCCTCGGTCGCTGCCGTCGTCGACGTGCCGCTCTGGCTCGTGGCGTCCCGCGGCACCCGCCTGCCCGAGTCGTACCGAGCAACGATCGACGCCATGCTGGCGGAGGCCTCGACCCGGTCGCTGTTCGATTCGTTCGGCGTCGCGACGGCGGCGTTGATCGTCGGTCCCGACGGCGCGTCGGCCTCCTCGCCCACAGCGCTGGCGCCGGAGTGCCCTGCGATGGGCGAGCTCGTCGTCTCGCCTCGTTGAGCAGCTGCGCCGTTCTCCAAACTGGGCCCCATGACGAGCCGACGTGAGCTGATCCAGATGGATGACGACGAGATCCAGGCCTTCCTCGACGAGGAGCGGGTGCTCAACGTCGCCACGATCGGGCCGACGGGCCACCCTCACGTCGTGGCGATGTGGTACGCGCTCGTGGATCGTGAGCTGGTGTTCTGGACGTTCGGGAAGAGCCAGAAGGTCGCCAACCTGCGTCGCGACCCGAAGATCACCGGTCT